>NZ_CAXVWM010000057.1:0-9835 GCF_964263775.1 Agreia sp.
GAGGGCACCACGGTGCACATCTCCGCTGACGCTGCCGGCCTGCTCAACGACACGTTCAAGACCGACGCCGTCAAGGCCGGCCTCCTCGTCGGAATCGCCAAGATCACCGTCAACACCAAGTAGCACCACCCCGAGTCACCCCGACTCGAACACACCAATGGCCCGCCACGACAGTGGCGGGCCATTCCTGTGTCCCCGCCCCTTCCCAGACGAATGATGCAAGGATCGCTCAGTGAGAACAGTTCTGGCCCTCGTCGCCACCGCAGCGGTCGCCGGGGTCATCGGCTTCGAGACGACGCAGCTGAATCTGTTCTCGCGCGCCGACCGCCCGGCCATGATGGCCGCACTCGCCGCCGCCTGGCTGCTCTTCGCCGTCGCCTTTCTCGCGCTGCGCCGCGTGCCCGCCCGGCACGTCACCGCCGTGGTCGTCGCCGGCGCCGTGCTCATCGGCGGAGCCGCGATGCTCGCCCCGCCCAACACCAGCACCGACTCGGCGCGCTACGCCTGGGACGGCATCGTCGCCACCGCAGGAATCTCGCCCTACGACCACGTTCCGGCATCCGATGCCCTCGAAGAGCTGCGGCCCGCGTGGCTCTTTCCCGCCGACTGCGACGCCTCCCGCCTCAACGAGACCACGACCGTGCCCTCGGGCGAGCCGCTCTGCACGGCGATCAACCGGCCCCACGTTCCCACGATCTACCCGCCGCTCGCCGAGCTCTACTTCACGGGCGTTCGCGCCCTCGTCGACCCGAGCATCGAGTACTGGCCGTTCCAGCTCTGTGGGCTCGTCATCTCGCTGGGCGTCACCTGGATGCTGCTGGTCGCGCTGCGCAGGCGCGGCATGGACCCGAGGTGGGCGGCCCTCTGGGCATGGTGCCCGCTGGTTGCGACCGAGGCGGTCACGAACTCGCACGTCGACGCGCTCGGCGTGGCGCTGGCCCTCGCGGCCAGCCTGCTCGTCGCATCCGGTCGTCGCGTCTGGGGCGGAATCGCGCTGGGAGCGGCCATCGCGACCAAGCTGATCCCCGTGATCCTCGCGCCACCGCTGCTCACGAAGAGGCCCCTCACCCTGATTACCGTGTCGGTCGCGACGTTCGCCCTGCTCTATGTTCCCTACGTGGTCATGTCGGGATTCGGGGTGCTCGGCTACCTGCCCGGCTACCTCTCGGAGGAGGGCTACGACGACGGCAGCCGCTTCGCCCTGTTGTCGATCGTGCTGCCCGGCTCGGCCGCGATCGTGGTGGCCGCCGCGCTCATCGCCGTGGCGACCGGGCTCGCGTGGTGGAGGTCGGACGCGTCTGCGCCCTGGCTCGCCCAGCTCGTTCTGGTGGGCAGCATTCTCATCATCGTGAGCCCCCGCTACCCCTGGTACGCGCTGCTGATGATTCCGTTCATCGTGCTCAGCCAGCGCTGGGAGTGGTTCGCGGTTCCCCTCGCCCTGTCGTGGCGCATGACGATGCCGACGCTGGCCGTGACCCGCATCGGCCTCGCGGCGGCCGCCGTGGTCGTGATCGGCGCGTGGCTGTACCGGCGCCGGCGGGCCCGGCCTGTCGCATCCACAGCCCCGCCGGCGGTGCACGCGTGACGCGCGTGAACGTCGCTGCGCTCGTGAGGCGGCGCATCGAGATTCCCCTTCTGGCCGTCGTGGCCGCGGTGATCGTGTTCATCGGCGGGTCGACCCCGTCGATCTGGTACGACGAGGCGGCCACGATCGTGTCGGCGACGCGCACGTGGCCCGAGCTCTGGGCGATGCTGCACACCGTCGACGCCGTGCACGGGCTCTTCTACGGCTTCATGCACCTGTGGTTCGACCTCGTGGGCTACTCGCCGCTCACCCTGCGGCTGCCGAGCGCGATCATCTCGGGCGGCACCGTTGCGCTGACGATGCTGCTTGCGTCGCGCTTCGGAACCCGCGGCTTCGCGCTGCTCGCCGGGGTCGTGCTCATCACGATTCCGCGGTTCACGTGGGCCGGCATCGAGGGGCGCTCGTATGCGTTGACGGCGCTGCTCGCCGCGGGGCTGACGCTGCTGCTGATGCGGGCGCTGCACAGGCAGACCCTGCTGCCGTGGCTCGTCTACGCCGGCGTCGCCCTCTTCTCGGTGGGCACCTTCGTGTACCTGGCGCTCGTCGTCGTGGCCCACGCGGTGACCGTGATCGTGCTCACGAGCTCGCGCACGCTGACGCGCCGTCAGCTGTTCGCGTTCGGTCGAACGGTCATTCCGCTGGGGTTGGTGTGCGTTCCGTTCGTGCTCCTCGTGGCCGCGCAGTCGGGCCAGGTGGGCTGGATCGACCCGATCAGCCAGCGCACCCTCAACGGCATTCTGGTCACCCAGTTCGCCCCCAAGAACCCTCTGTTCGCCATCTTCACCTGGCTCGTCGTCCTCGTCGGAATCACCACCTTCTTCGTGGCCCGGCACGCCTCGACGACCCGCGCGCGCGCGGCACGCGACCTCATGGCGTGGGTGCTGCCGTGGCTCGTCGCCCCGACCGTCGTACTCGTGCTCACGTCGATTCTCGTCACGCCCCTGTACTCGCCGCGCTACCTCACCTTCCTCGTTCCCGCCCTGGCCATCGCCATCGCCGGAGGCATCGTCGGTCTGGGGCGCTTGACCCGGCTCGCCTCGCGGCTGCCCTTCTTCGCCCGGTGGCCCCGGATGCGATCGGTTCCGTATACGGCGTTGGCCTCGGTCGCCGGAGTGCTCGTCTTGGCGCTGCTGACGCAGCCTTCGTACGTCGCGCAACGCGGAGTCGAGGCGAAGCAGGATGCCTCGTGGTCGAAAGCGGCCTGGCGCGTGTCGCAGATCGTGTCGTCGCTTCCGGAGGATGCCGCATCCGCGGTGGTGTTCGGCAGCATCGCGTACCACCCGGGCGCCACGGCGCGGGTAGTCGAGTACGCGTATCCGTGGGCCTTCACCGCGCTCGACGATGTCGCCCTCGATAAGCCGATCGGCGCATCCGATCGCCTGTGGGAGACCGCGAACCCCGTCGACACCGCGATGCTCGATGGCCACGACTCGGTGATTCTCGTATCGAGCGGGCGCGACCGCGACAAGAACCAGGCGGCCATCGAGGCTGCGGGCTTCTCCGAAGTGGGCCACTGGCACTACACGAACCTCGGAATCCGCCTCTACGAGCGCTGACTGGCCGCGATGCCGTTACTAATTCAGGAGGAGCGCGCACCCGACGCCACTATCCACGAGGCCGGCGTCTCCTCCTGCATGAGTAGCGGGATCCGGGTCAGAACGACGGAACAGGCCCCGTCGTCGAGCCCACGTGCAGCTCGCAGGTGAACGCGATCGGGGTGTCTGGGCGCTCTCCCGAGAGAAGCGCGGTGACCGCAGCCCCCGCCGCGTGCCCCTTCGCGCTGGCGGGCTGCACCATCGTCGTGAGGTCGTGGGCGAGGCCGTCGATGCGGATTCCGTCGAAGCCGATCACGCTCACATCGACTCCGACCACGAGGCCGAGCTCTTCGATCGCCTGGATCACTCCGACGGCGAGCAGATCGGCCTGCGCGACGATCGCCGTCGGCCGCTGCTGGACCGGCACGCCGAGCAGTGCGAGCGCCGCACGCCGACCGTCTTCGGGGGTGTTGTGCACCGAGGAGTAGGCCAAAGCATCCGGGTACACCTCGCGCGTGCCGAGCAGCCGCTCGCGGGTGACCGACACGGCGATCTCGAGGTCGGCGGTCACAGCGCCGGCCGCGTGTTCGTCCGACGTCTCCAGGGTGACGACGCCCACCCGGGTGTGTCCCAGCGCCTGCAGGTGCCGCGCCGCCACGACCGAGGCGGCGCGGTTGTCGAGGGTCACCTCGACGAGTTCGGGCCGCGACGGTCCCTCGACCGAGACGACGGGGATGTCGCGGCGCCCGAAGACCTCGATCGAGTGATCGACGCGGGTCGAGCATCCGAGCAGAATCACCGCGTCGACCGCCGCCGTCTCTATCGTCGCGGCACCCTCGCCCGAGTCGGTGAGCAGCAGCAGGCCGGAACCCTGCGGGCCGAGCGCCGTGGCGACTCCGTCGAGGGTTATGGATGTCACGGGGTCGCGGAATGCGTGCAGCAGGCTGCCCTCGAGAACCACGCCGATCACGCCGCTTCGCCCTTGGCGCAGCGAGCGGGCACGAGGGTCTGGACCGTCGTAGCCCAGCGAAGCCGCGGCAACGAGCACCCGCTCGCGCGTCGAATCAGACACCGGGCCCGACCCGCTGAACGCGATCGACGCGGTCGAAACGGAGACCTGGGCGGCCTTGGCCACATCGGCAAGAGTCGGACGGCGGATGTGTTGATCGCTCCCGGTCATGTTGGTAGCGTAGTCGAATCGATTCGATTTCGCGCGATACCGCTCTTCAACTCTTCAGGACACCCCATGACCACTCCCACGAGCGACATCGCCGTGCACCCTCCGCGTACCCTCGTCGCCTGGCGCAACGCGGTCTTCATCACCTTCATCTTGAGCGGCGTGAGCATCGCCAGCTGGGTGGCCCGGCTGCCTGCAGTGCGCGACGGACTCGAGCTGAACACCGCCAACGTGGGCGTGCTGATCTTCGGCATGTCGGCCGGATCGGTAGCGGGCCTCATCGTGTCGCCCGCCCTTCTGCGCCGCTTCGGGCCGCGCGCGGGCATCACGTTCTGCCTCTCGTTGGTGGCGTCCGGCCTCGTGCTCATCGGGGTCGGCGGCGGGCTCGTTCCCACCGTCACGATCGCGTTCATCGGACTCGTCGTCTTCGGCTTCGGCAACGGCGCCTGCGACGTCATGATGAACGTCGAGGGCGCCGCGGCCGAGCGGGCCATCGGCAAGACGCTCATGCCCCTGATGCACGCCATGTTCTCAGGCGGAACCGTTTTCGGCGCCGGCATCGGCGCGCTCGCCTCGGCCCTCGACGTTCCCGTCTTCGCGCACCTGGTGGCCATCGCCGTGATTCTCGTGGTCGTCGTGGTCATCGCCGTGCGGTTCATCCCCCACGATCTGGATGCCGCGGATCAGGCCGACGCGCAGAGCTCGGCCCCGCGCATCCCGCTCGGCCAGCGACTGAAGGCGAGCCTGGCCGTCTGGGCCGACGCCCGCCTGCTACTGATCGGCGCGGTCATGCTGGGCATGGCCTTCGCCGAGGGCAGCGCCAACGACTGGCTCGCGATCGCGACCGTCGACGGCCACGAGCAGTCCAACACCACGGGCGCCATCGTGTTCGGCATCTTCGTGGCGGCCATGACCGTCGGACGGGTCGCCGGAGGTCCGCTGCTCGACCGCTTCGGCCGGGTTCCGATGCTGCGCGCCACCGCCATCATCGGTGTCGCCGGACTGCTGCTCTTCATCCTCTCGAACGACCTCTGGGTCACGATCATCGGTGCCATCCTTTGGGGTATCGGCGCGTCCCTGGGCTTCCCCGTGGGAATGAGCGCGGCGGCCGACGACGAGAAGAACTCGGCCGCCCGCGTGAGCGCCGTGGCGATCGTGGGCTACACCGCGTTCCTCGCCGGCCCGCCACTGCTCGGGTTCCTGGGAGAGCACTTCGGCATCCTGAATGCCCTCTACGTGATCCTCGCGCTGCTCGTGCTGTCGTTCTTCGCATCGCCCGCCACCCGCGAGCGCGTGTATACGAAGTAGGGCGCGAACCTCATCTTGGCGCCACCCGAGATCACTGGTCCGGCTCCCTCGAAACTGATCTGAATTGCTTCACTAGGCTGCGTTATTCGTAATACGATGAGTTCATGAAACGAACCATCCAGGGTCGCGAGGTCGACGAGTCGCAGATTGATGAGTGGGTTGCCGAGGCCGAAGCCGGCTACGACATCGATACTCTCCGGGCCCGCTGGGGTCGGACTCCACGAGGCACAGCTGCCGCCCAAGTGGTGCCGGTGCGCTTGACTCAAGAAGAACTTGCCGCGCTCATGGCCCGGGCCGAACGTGAGGGCCTCAATCGGTCTGAAGCGATTCGCGCCGCCCTCGACGGCTGGTCGCACGCCGCTTGATTGTTCGCGCCTCGGCCCGCAAGCACGGTATCGCGGAGGAGGACGCGATCGCAGCAGCCTCAGCTGCAGTAGTCTCGGGCCCTCTCGATGACGAGAACCCGCAGCGTGAATTACGTATCGGATTCGACACTCGGGCAAGACTGCTCGAGACCATCGTGCTCGTTTGGGACGACGGCACGGAAGAAGTGATCCATGCCATGAAATGCCGACCACAATATCGTGCCTCTGTCGACTAGCAATCCGCCTGCATTCGCCACGATCTTCGGACGGTCCTGTGACTCGTAGACTCGACGGGTGCGTCTTGTCATTGCGAACTGTTCCGTCGACTACGCGGGCCGCCTGTCGGCGCACCTGCCGCTGGCCACGCGCCTGCTCATGCTGAAGAGCGACGGGTCGATCCTGGTGCACAGTGACGGCGGCTCGTACAAGCCGCTCAACTGGATGAGCCCGCCCTGTTCCATCGCCTTCGAAGAGCCCACAGAGCTGCAGGCCGAGGCGGGCATCACCCAGCTCTGGAAGGTCACCCAGAAGAAGACCGACGACGTTCTCGTCGTGAGCATCTACGACGTGCTGCACGACTCCGCGCACGAACTGGGCATCGACCCGGGTCTGCAGAAAGACGGAGTCGAGTCGCATCTGCAAAAGCTCCTCGCCGAACAGATCACGCTGCTGGGCGATGGGCACACGCTCGTTCGCCGCGAATACATGACCGCCATCGGGCCCGTCGACATCCTGGCCCGGGATGGCGGAGGCGCCGCCGTGGCCATCGAGATCAAGCGCCGTGGCGACATCGACGGGGTCGAGCAGCTCACCCGCTACCTCGAGCTCATGAACCGCGATCCGCACCTCTCGCCCGTGCAGGGCATCTTTGCCGCTCAAGAGATCAAACCGCAGGCCCGAACGCTCGCGCACGATCGAGGAATCCGCTGCGTGGTGCTCGACTACGACGCCATGCGCGGCCTCGACGACAGCGACTCGCGACTCTTCTAGGAGCCCTCCCCATGGCCAAACGCCCCGTTTCCTATCCGCGCAGCTACGTGAACACCGCCGTGCGCGATGCGCTCGGCGCGTTCGAGGCCGAGCCGAGCGTGGCCGGCATCCAGAAGGTGCTTTCGCTCGCGACGACAGGCGGGCTGGTGGTGGATGTCACGGTTTCCACCCCCGAGTCCGGCCCGCGGGTGCGCACGCTCACCTCCACCGACGGCCAGCTGGTGCTGCCGCTGTTCACTTCGCTCTCGGAGCTCGGACTCGCAGTGCCCGAGGCAGAGCGCGCCGAGGTGCAGGGCACGATCCTGCCCGCCCGCGATGCCCTCGCCATCGTGCACAGCGCCGACATCGTCGCCGTACAATTCGACCCCGGAAGCCGCCAGGTTATCGTGAAGCGCAGCTTCGTGGACGAGGCGCTTGCGCAGCAGTAAGCGCCCAGTAGGTGCCGCCGGGGACAGTAGGTACCGGCGCACCGGGGCCCACTGACCGCACCGGGCTCTGCTGCGGGGCAACTAAGCTCCACACCATGGAACCAGACAAGAGCTCGCTCAAGCTGCTTCCGAAACCCCTCGTCAACAGCGCGGCCCGCACGGCCACGGTGAACGCCGTGCTCGCGGGCATCCTGACCGTCGTGGGCTTTCTCGTGCTGTGGGCGCCGCTCTACCTGCTACGCGCCGACGGGCAGCTGGTGCTCGCGCCGTTCGTGTTCGTGTGCATCCCGGTGATCTGGGTCTTCGCGATCCGCGCGATCGTGTTGGGTCGCCGGGGCCTGCGCTGGGCAGCGACTCCGGATGCGGCGGGAGCCACTGGCCTCGGCGAGCGCGCTGCCCGCTTGAGCGTCATCGGGGGAATCGCGGCGCTCGCCCTCCCGCTGCCGCTGTTCCTGTTCGGCGGCCTGCCCCTCGCCGGCTAGCTCACGTGCACATCGGGCCGCCGCGCCGGCGTCGGCTCAGCCCGGCGCAGCACCTCGCGCGTCACCGGCGCGACCTCGCCACCGCCCGTCACCAAGTACTTGAACATGTTCGAGATCGGGTTGCCCTCGGTCCACTCGAAGTAGATGTCGGGAACGGTGCCCGTGAGATCGCGGATCTCGAGCAGCACGGTCGCGATGGTGTTGGGAATGTTGCCGCTCGACACCTCGAGCACCCGGTTTCCGTGGCGAACGACGCCGCGCACCTCGAGGTCCTCCTCGAAGTTCGACGAGTCGGTCGGATAGATCTCGAGAAAGATCACGGGTCGACGCTGCGGTATACCGCTGTCGCGCCGCTCTTCAGAGATCTTCTGCTTGTATTCGCTCGCGCTGCCGTCGTCGGGCTCGTTGGCGACGATGAGAACCTGGTCGTAGGCATCCGCGTCGGCCAGCACGAAGTCCTGCGCCGTCGCATCCAGAGTCACGCTGGTCGCACGCAACTGGAACGACCGCTGCACCCGCGACACGATCGATACCACCAGAATTCCGAGAATGAACAGCGCCGCGATGCGCACGCCGTCGGGCCGCTCGAACACGTTCACGATGGTCGTGTACACGAAGACGAGCGCGATCACGCCGAATCCGATCGTGCGCGTGCGCTGCTTCTTGTGCAGGGCAGAGAGGGTCACGGCGACGGATGCCGAGGTGATCAGCACCAGCACACCGGTAGCGTAGGCGCCGCCCTGCGCATCCACATCGGCCTGAAACACGATCGTGATCACGAACGCGATCAGCGAGAACACGATCACAAGCGGCCGCACGGCCCGCGCCCACTGCGGCGCCATTCCGTAGCGCGGCAAGTAGCGGGGCACCAGGTTGAGCAGGCCGGCCATGGCCGAGGCGCCGGCGAACCACAGGATGCAGATGGTGCTGATGTCGTAGACCGTGCCGAACAGAGGCCCCAGGTATTCGTGCGCGAGGTAGGCGAGGGCACGTCCGTTGGCTTCGCCGCCGGACTTGAACTCCTCTTGCGGAATAAGGAACGTGGTCACGATGCTCGACGTGATCAGGAACGCCGACATGATGATCGCCGCGGTCGTGAGCAGCCGCTGCGCGCCCCGGATGCGTCCGGCCGGGTTTGCCTCGGTGTCGCCCGGCTTTCCCGAGATCTGCGGCATGACGGCGACGCCGGTCTCGAAGCCGGAGAGTCCCAGGGCGAGCTTCGGGAACACGATCAGCGCGATGCCGACCATCACGACGGGGTTGCCGTGCTGAGCGGTGAGGGCCGCCCACCAGTCGGTGATGACGACCGCGTTCTGGGCGACGTGCCCGATCGACACGGCGATCACGATGGCGTTCAGCACGAGGAACACGGCGACGAGCACCACCGCGATGTTGATCGCCTCCTTGAAGCCGCGCAGGAACACGGCGGCCAGCAGGGCCACGAGCACGAGCGTGATCACGACCTCGTTGCCGTGAAACCAGCTCGGCGCGAACGGATTCTCCACGGCGTGCGCCGTCGCATCCGCCGCCGACAGGGTGATCGTGATCATGAAGTCGGTCACCGCGAAGCCCAGCAGCACCAGCACGAAGAGCTTGCCGCCCCACCAGGGCAGCAGCCGCTCGAGCATGGCGATCGAACCCTCGCCGCGAAAGCTTTCTCGGGCGACGCGGCGATACACGGGGAGAGCACCGAACAAAGTCAGCAGAACGAGCACGACGGTGGCGAACGGTGACAGGAGCCCGGCTGCGACCGCGGCGATCGCGGGCTGGTAGCCGAGCGTCGAGAAGTAGTCGACGCCGGTGAGACACATGACGCGCCACCACGAGTTCGTCTTCTCGACCTTGGCGGCGTGCGGGCCCTGGTGAGAACCGGCGTCGTCCGTCAGGCCATCCAGAAGCCATGCGCCGAAGCCGCGCCGGCGCGCTGTGGAAGTCGTCATGAGTACAGCTTGGCCCCCGCGCGGT
>NZ_CAXVWM010000058.1:0-6325 GCF_964263775.1 Agreia sp.
GCGTGACGGGGGTGATCGCAATTGTCATGCCACGATTCTCGTCCATGCCCCTTGCCCTCCACCGATCGCTGAGTAGCCTTGAGGCAGTCGCATCGTGCCGTAAAGGGCCGGTGTTGAATGCGCAGCCCCAGCCCCCGGTGAGCGTGTCGATCATGACGTGTGCCGTGAACGCTACGTCCGGGAAGCGAGCCCGGGGATCGGATAGTGCAGTGAAGATCAACAAAGTCCGAATCGACGGACAGGTGTTCTTTCTCGACCCCGAACAAGACCTCGACACGTTGAAGGCCGACGTCGTTGCGGCGGCCCGCAGCGGCGCCGACCTCGTCGAGTTCAAGATCGTCGGCGCGGGAACCCTCTTCGTGCTCGTCACGCCCACGATCGGGGTGCGGTTCGAGGTGATCGAACGCACGGAGGCCGCGGTCGACGCCTGGCGGCTCAACCCGCCGTCGTTCGACCCCGACCTCGACATCGGCTGACCCGCGCACGGCCGACAGGTCGCCTGCACCGGGCCTGGAGTCAGTGCGAGTCGGCCTGGCGCATCGTGGCCGATGCTCGCGTCGCGAACTCCGCGGCCGTCGCGGCGATCGTGCGCTGCATGACCTCGACCGCCGTCGTGGGGGCCGAGTCGGCGGGCCGAGCGAGGCTGATCGTGCGGGTGAGGGTCGGATGCTCGAGGCGCACCGAGCGCAGGCCCGGCCGGTCGATCAGCACCATGGCGGGCACGATCGCGACGCCGAGGCCGCGCTCCACGAACCTCAGCACGGCATCCATCTGCGCCCCCTCGAGCGCGACCTCGGGCACGAGGTTCGCCGATCGAAAAGCGGCATCCGTCTCGCCGCGAAGGTCGTAGCTCGAGCCGAAGACGATTTGCGGCAGCGCGGCAACCGCGCGCAGGTGGATGCGATCGCGCGTCGTCACCGGTGGCTCTGCGGCTGAGGAGATCACCACGAGTTCTTCGACGAGCAGCGGGGTCACGGTGAGACGCTCTGTCGCCGAGGCGTCTGACGTGGTGATCAGCGCCAGGTCGAGTTCGCCAGAGGCGAGTTCGTCGAGCAGGCGGCGTGATCCGTGTTCGGAGAGGTGCAACTCGATGCCCGGGTGCGCCGAGTGGAATGCACTGAGCACCTCTGCGACGAGGCTGATGCAGAGTGTCGGCGTGGCCCCCAGTCGCACGCGCCCGCGCTGCAGCCCGGCCATCTCGGCGAGCTCGCGCCGCACGGATTCCGCGTCTGCGAGCATCCGACGGGCCAGGGGCAGCAGAGACTCGCCGGCCGCGGTGAGGCTGCTGCCGGTGCGCGTGCGCAGAAAGAGCTCGGCACCGAGGTCTCGCTCGAGCGCCGCGATCTGCCGGCTCAGTGACGGCTGGGCGAGGTGCAGGCGCTCGGCGGCACGGGTGAAGTTGCCGAGCCGGGCCACCTCGACGAAACTGCCGAGTTGCTCGAGGTTCATGTCCATAGCCTAAGCGCATGGTGTTGACCAGCTATATGCATTGGAGTAATCGCCCACCCGAACCTAGCGTGGAGCACATGGATATCCCCGAACGACAGCTCTCCACCACCGTTCTCGTCATCGGCACGGGCGGGTCGGGCCTACGGGCCGCCATCGAACTCGCCGAGGCGGGGGTCGACGTGCTCGCCCTCGGCAAGCGGGCAAAAACGGATGCGCACACGTCGCTCGCGGCGGGCGGAATCAACGCGGCCCTGTCGACCATGGATGCCGAAGACACCTGGCAGCAGCACGCGGCCGACACCCTGAAAGAGTCGTACCTGCTCGCCAACCCGCACACCGTCGAGATCGTCACGTCGCAGGCGGCCCGCGGCATCCAGGATCTCGAACGCTACGGAATGCCGTTCGCCCGCGAAGAAGACGGACGCATCTCTCAGCGCTTCTTCGGCGCGCACACTTTTCGCCGCACGGCGTTCGCCGGCGACTACACGGGCCTCGAGATTCAGCGCACCCTGGTGAACCGTGCGGCGCAGCTCGACGTGCCGATCCTCGACACCGTCTACGTGACCCGCATCCTCGTCAACGACGACGGCGCGGTCTTCGGCGCCTACGGCTTCGACATCGAAGACGGCACCCGCTACCTGATCCACGCCGATGCCGTGATCCTCGCGGCCGGCGGTCACAACCGCATCTGGCGGCGCACTTCGTCGCGCCGCGACGAGAATACGGGCGACTCCTTCCGGCTCGCCGTCGAGGCGGGCGGGCGGCTGCGTGACCCAGAGCTGGTGCAGTTCCACCCATCCGGAATCATCGAACCCGAGAACGCGGCCGGCACGCTCATCTCCGAGGCGGCGCGCGGAGAGGGCGGAATTCTGCGCAACGGCCTCGGCGAGCGCTTCATGGACAGGTACGACCCGGAGCGCATGGAGTTGTCGACCCGCGACCGGGTCGCCCTCGCCTGCTACACCGAGATCAAGGAGGGCCGCGGCACGCCCAACGGCGGCGTCTGGCTCGACGTGTCGCACCTGCCGCGCGAGACGATCATGACCCGGCTGCCCCGCGTCTACCAGACGATGCTCGAGCTGCAGATGCTCGACATCACTACGGTTCCGATCGAGATCGCCCCCACCGCGCACTATTCGATGGGCGGAGTCTGGGTGCGCCCGGAAGACCACAGCACCGATGTCGCGGGGCTCTACGCGATCGGCGAGGCGTCCTCGGGCCTGCACGGCGCCAACCGGCTCGGCGGCAACTCCCTCATCGAACTGCTCGTCTTCGGGCGGATCGTGGGCCAGGCCGCGGCGGCGTACTCGGCCTCGCTCGACGCGCAGAGGCGTTCGGCCACCGCGGTGCAGACCGCGCGCGACGAGATCGCGCAGCTGCTGGGGGCCGACGGCACCGAGAACGTTCGCGCCCTGCAACGCGCCATCCGCAACACCATGACCGAGCACGCGGGCGTCGTTCGTGACGAGGCCGGCCTGCGTGCGGGCCTCGCCGAGCTCGACGCGATCGAGGCGCGCATCGCCGACATCGGGGTGCACCCGGATATCGCGGGTTTTCAGGATCTCGCGCACGCGTTCGACCTCAAGTCGGCCGCGCTGGCGGCCCGGGCGACCCTCGAGGCCGCGCTCGAACGACGCGAGACTCGTGGATGCCACAACCGCAGCGACTACCCCGAGCTCGACGAGTCGATGCGGGTGAACCTGGTCTGGTCGCCTCGAACCGGAATCACACGCGAGGAGATCCCGGCGATTCCCGCCGAGATCGAGGCGCTGATGAACGACGTCGCGGTCGCGGGCAAGCTCCTGGAGTGAGTACGACGGCCCTGTCACCGTAACGGGCGATGCCGCTCGTCGGCGTATCGGGTTAGGGCGGTGTCAGGTGTTCGAGGTGGATCCACTCGAAACTCGCCCGGCGACATCCCGTAGACCGTCTTGAACGCACGCCGAAGTGCCGCCGTCCCGTCAAAGCCGCTTGCCGCTGCGATATCGGCCAGCGACGACGTTGCCCACCGAGAATCGGATAGAAGAGACGTTGCGTGAAGAAGTCTGGTTTCTCGGATGGCCCCGTTCACCGTAAGACCGCCGTACGCGAAAATGCGCTGAAGTTGTCGAAGAGACAGCGCTACGGCCGATGCGACAGTCGGCGCGTTCACGGCGACGTCTCGAAAGTTGCGTCCGATGTACGCCAGAGCATCTGAGCGATACTGGGCCCAGCGAGCTGCAGTAGTGTCCTCGTCGTGACGCAGTGTCGAGGCCAGACCGAGCATCATCGTTTCGATGACCGCTTGGGCCGACTCGCCTTCCAATGTTCCCGGCCGGGGCAACTGCCGACATAGAGCTTGCACGTAGTAGGTCGTAGGCGACGTGAGTCGTGATTTGGGGAGGACACGAAGATGATCGATCGCCCCCGCCTCCCAATCGTCACGGCTCGCCATAGTTATGGCAATCGTGTCCACACCGTCCGATCCTGATATCTCATAGGGAAAGCGCCCAGACAGCATGAACACCTCGCCGGGGTGCACGGCGATATCGGTACCGTTCTGGGTCACCGTCAACGGAAACCTGTTGACACACACGAAGGTAGTACCCACGTCGAGCGCGGCGACCATTTCGGAACTCCGCACCTGTCGTGCCGGGCCGTGCTGGATCCGACCGATCGAGAGGCGATCGTACATGACGACGTGGATGGTTCCGCGGAACGCAGATGGATCTTCACAGAGGATCTGTGTATGCCAGGACAGATTTTCAATCCCCGCGGGGCCGTTCAGGGCTGTACTAGCGGGGAGCCGAGGAGTGAATCGACGAGGCGCGGCATTCATGGGCTAGGTCTCAACCACATCGAGTGTCGCCTGGCGTAGCTGGAGCTGCGCGCGTGACAGCATGAACGGTCATGCTTCCTACCCTCCTCGTCATTTCGACGTGCCACCAGTCCCAATTTTTTCGTCACCAACGCATGATTCCGGCAACTGTCACTATCGAGCCGAGCAGTACCAGGGCACTGCTCGTGATCGTGGGCATGGCACGAGTGAGCCACCGCCTCGCTGAATCAAGGAACGCGCGCATCCTCGTCGAGCCGAATCGGTGCAGCAAGACGGGCATGATGAGCGTTGATGACGCCACGAGAGTGAAGATGACGAGCAACAAGACGATCGTGATGAGAGGCGGGTGCCCATCGAGAATGATTACACCCGCGGCGGCGGTCAGCGCCACGTTCTTGGGTTTGATCGTGGCGAATGCGAACGCGATTCCGGCGCTTCGTGCAACGCTCAGGCGATCGAGCCCTGCCGTCCATTTCGGCCGTTCGGCGGCCGCCGAACGGCGTCGCCATGTGAACAGGCCCGCCGCGACCAGCGCGCCGCCGACAACGATCGGTAGCACCCTGATGACGACCAGAGGTTCGCGGTCGTAACCCATCGGAATAAAGGACGACAGATACGAGAAGGTCGTCGTCGCGAAGGCGACTCCGAGCAACCAGCCAGCGGCGAACCCGACGCTCCGTGTCACCCCGCCGCGCGTTGAGAGCATGAGCAGAACCGCCATGATGGGCATCGGGTTGACCGCGATGACGAGCGCCAACGGCACGAGCTCGATGAGTTGGATCATTGCAGCGATGAGGTGAGACGGGCGAGATTGTCGCCGATCTTCTGCATGAGCGACCGGCGCATCCAGTCGTCGAGCCGCAGAAGGTCGGATGCCGCCCGGTAGTCGTCCTCGACACGTCGCATGCGGTCGACGAACTCACGGCCGTGCACCAGAACCGAGACCTCCATGTTGAGGCTGAACGACCTGACGTCCATGTTGCTGGAGCCGAGCACGGCGACCTCGTCGTCGACGGTGAAGTGCTTGGAGTGCAGCACGGTCGGCGCTCGGTAGAGGTAGATCGAGACGCCCGCCCGCAGGAGCGCCTCGTAGTAAGAGCGCTGCGCGTGGTAGACGAGAGCCTGGTCACCGATCGCCGAAACAAAGAGTTCCACGGCGACGCCCCGGGATGCGGCGGTGACGATCGCGAGCAGGGCCGAGTCGTCGGGGACGAAATAGGGGCTGGTGATGCTGATTCGATGCCTCGCCTGGTGCAGGAGCATCACGAAGAGTTTCAAGTTGTTGTCGTTTTCGAAACTGGGACCGCTCGGCAGCACCTGGGCGTCAACGACGTTCGGTTCGCCATCCAGAACCACCGGCGACTCGTCGAGCGGTAGCAGTTCGTCGGTCTCGCTGTACCAGTCTGTGACGAATACGGCGTTCAGCTCACGGACCGCGGGTCCGTTGACGCGCATCATGAGTTCGCGCCACCGCAGCCCACGGGCGATGTTCTTCTTTTTGTTGTACGTGGCGTCGACGAGGTTCTGCGACCCGGTGAAGGCAACCACACCGTCGACGACGACGAGCTTGCGGTGGTTGCGCAGGTCGGGTCGTTGCCAGACGCCCCGCCACGGTTTCACAGGCAGCATCGGATGCCACACGGCACCCATGTCTCGGAGCGCGGCGATGGTTCGTCGGCGGCCCGGTGCGAGGAACCCCGAGACGTAATCGGAAAGCACTCGGACGGTGACCCCTCGGGCGCACGCGCGCCGCAGCGCATCGAAGACGGGGCCGGTGGCGTCATCCAGAACGAGGATGTAGAACTCGACATGCACGTACGAGCTTGCACGATCGATCTCCTTCGCCATTTCGGCGATCGACCCGTCGTAGTCGGCCAGCAGCTCTACCTGATTTCCGCCGACCATCGGCAGGGCGCCGAGCGTGCGGTTGAGCTCAACAGCACCGGCGAGCCAGTCCGGCCATTCGTCTCGATGGCTCACGAGCGAGAGCCCGTCTGTGCGCGCGAGGACCAGCTCGTTGACCTCCCGCTGCTTGGCTCGCCGTGCGGCCGGGAGCCT
>NZ_CAXVWM010000059.1:0-5713 GCF_964263775.1 Agreia sp.
CGTCGAGGGGCGTTCCGGCGTCTGGGTCTCGCGGAATGGCGCCGACCTCAAGATCGCGGCCATCGGCATCCGCATCGCCCACGGGGTGACGATGCACGGCTTCGCCCTCAACTGCAGCAACAGCCTCGAACCGTATTCGCACATCATCGCGTGCGGCATCCGCGATGCGGGCGTGACCACGATCAGCGAGTGCCTCGGACGTGCGGTTTCGCCGAGCGAGATCGCACCCCTGGTCGCCGACCGGTTCACTGACTCGTCGACGATCGCAGGCTTCGCCGCTGCCGTCGAGGTCGCCGCGTGAGCGCCGTGCCCGAGGGGCGCAAGCTGCTGCGGCTCGAGATCCGCAACGCCGAGACGCCGATCGAGAAGAAGCCCGAGTGGATCAAGACGAAGGCGCGCTTCGGCCCTGAATACCGTGCCCTGCAGAACCTCGTGAAAGAGGAGGGGCTGCACACCGTCTGCCAGGAGGCCGGCTGCCCCAACATTTTCGAGTGCTGGGAGGACCGCGAGGCGACCTTCCTCATCGGCGGCTCGCAGTGCACGCGCCGCTGCGACTTCTGTCAGATCGACACGGGCAAACCCGCCGACTATGACACAGATGAGCCCCGACGGGTCGCCGAATCGGTCGAGAAGATGAACCTGCGCTACGCCACGGTCACCGGCGTCGCCCGCGACGACCTGCCCGACGAGGGCGCGTGGCTGCACGCCGAGACGGTGCGCGAGATCCATCGCCGCAACCCGGGAACCGGCGTCGAGATCCTCGCCACCGACTTCTCGGGCAATCCTGACCTCCTCGCCGAGGTGTTCTCGTCGCGGCCCGAGGTGTTCGCGCACAACGTCGAGACGGTTCCGCGCATCTTCAAGCGCATCCGTCCGGCCTTCCGCTACGAACGCTCGCTCGACGTGCTCACCCAGGCGCGGGCCGCCGGACTGATCACCAAGTCGAACCTCATCCTCGGTATGGGCGAGGAGCCGGCCGAGGTGAGCCAGGCGCTGCGCGACCTGCACGACGCGGGCACCGACATCATTACTCTGACGCAGTACCTGCGGCCCAGCCCGCGCCACTTGCCCGTCTCGCGCTGGGTCAAGCCCGAGGAGTTCGTGGCCTTCAAGCAGGAGGCGGAGGAGATCGGTTTTCTGGGAGTTCTGGCCGGGCCCCTGGTGCGATCGAGCTACCGGGCCGGCCGGTTGTGGGCGCAGTCGATGGCTCGCATGGGATTCGAACTGCCTGAACGCCTGGCCCACCTCGCCGCCGAGGCGGAGCGCTCTGACGGCTTCGTGCAGGCGGTCGGCTAGACGTGCGCCGGTAGTCTTGTCGCATGGCTGAACGCACCCCCTGGTCTTTGTCTGGCGCCCTCAGAGGCATGTTCACCAAGCCCACGATCGACGCCAACACGTGGGACGACCTGGAAGACGCGCTGCTGAAGGCCGACTTCGGCCCCGATGTCACAGACTCGGTCGTAGGCGACCTGCGGGCCAAGGTCGACCGGTTCAAGACGACCGATCCGAAAGACCTTCAGCGCATGCTGCGCGAGACGATGGAGGAGCGGCTGTCGCGGTTCGACACGACCCTGCATCTGTCTGAGCGCCCTGCCGTGGTGCTCGTCGTCGGAGTCAACGGGGTCGGCAAGACCACGACCATCGGAAAGTTCGCGAGGTTCCTCGCGACCTACGAGCGCTCTGTCGTGATCGGTGCGGCCGACACCTTCCGCGCCGCGGCGGTCGAGCAAGTGGCCACGTGGGCCGAGCGCGCCGGCGCCGCCATCGTGCGCCCGCAGCACGAGGGGCAAGATCCAGCGTCCGTGGCGTTCCAGACCATCGAATACGCCAAGCTGCACGGCACCGAGATCGTGGTCATCGACACGGCAGGTCGGCTGCAGACCAAGGGTGGTCTCATGGACGAGCTGGGCAAGATTCGTCGAGTGATCGAGAAGCAGGCACCGGTGGCCGAGGTGCTGCTCGTGCTCGATGCCACTACGGGCCAGAACGGGCTCGCCCAGGCCGAGGCGTTCATTCAGCACGCGGGAGTCACCGGGCTGGTTCTCACCAAGCTCGACGGCTCGGCCAAGGCCGGGTTCGTGCTGGCCGTGCAGGAGAGAACGGGAATACCCATCAAGCTGATCGGCCAGGGCGAGGGCATCAACGACCTCACCGGCTTCACGCCGCACGTCTTCGCGCAGAACCTGGTCGGCTAACCCCCGCTCCCTGAGCCCGTCGAAGGGAGCCTGTCGACGGGCTAGAACCTCGACGCCACCTCGTAGAGAACCTCTTCGTCGCCGGCGTAGATGCCCCCGGCTCGCGGCCAGTGCGAGATGACGTCCGTGAACCCGAGCTGCGCCGCGCGCCCGGCCAGATCGTCGAACGCCCCGACACTCTCGAGCGAGAACTGGCCGCCCGAGTCGAGCGACAGATAACGATCGATGGATGCCGGGTCGCGGCCCGCCTTCTCGGCCGCGTCATCGAGACGGCCGGCCAGCGTTTCTACCACAGACCACCACTCGTCGCCCGTGGCTCCGTCTGTGCCCGTGGTGACCCAGCCCTGGCCCTGCTCGGCCACGAGTGCGAGTCCGCGAGGGCCGTTGGCCGCGAGCACGAACGGAACTCGCGGCTGCTGAACGGGGTTGCCGACCATGCGGGCGTCGACCGCCGAGTACCAGTCGCCGTCGAAGCGGATACCGCGGGCGTTGTCACCCTCGTGCCGAAGCAGCTCATCGAGCAGCGTCACGAACTCGGCGAAGCGCGCGTGGCGCTCGCGAGGCGTGTATTCGGCCTGGCCGAGCACGAACGCGTCGAAGCCCGTGCCGCCGGAACCGACTCCGAGCAAGAACCTGCCGCCCGAGATGTCGTCGACGGTGGCGACCTCTTTGGCGAACGGCACCGGATGCCGGAAGTTCGGCGATGAGACGAAGGTGCCGAGGCGAATGGTCTCCGTGACGACCGCCGCCGCCGTGAGCGTCGGGATCGTCGCGTTCCACGGCTGGTCGGCCAGCGACCGCCAGGAGAGGTGATCGTAGGTCCACGCGTGATCGAAGCCGAGCCCCTCCGCCGACTGCCACTTGCGACGGGCGATCGACCAGGGATCTTGGGGAAGGATGACGATTCCGTGACGCATGGGTCGAGTCTAGGGACTGCCCCGACATGGGGATCGTCTCGATCGGCAGCCCTTCGACGAACTCAGGCAACGGGCGGGTAAACTTGTCGAACCATGGCTACTTTCGGAAACCTGTCTGACCGGCTCGCAGAGACATTCAAGAACCTTCGCACGAAGGGCAAGCTGAGCCCCGCCGATGTGGACGCGACGGTCCGCGAGATTAGGCGCGCACTGCTCGACGCCGACGTCGCGCTCGAGGTCGTCAAGGAGTTCACCGGCAACGTGCGCGAGCGCGCTCTGGGCGGCGAGGTCAACAAAGCCCTCAACCCCGCGCAGCAGGTCGTTCAGATCGTCAACGAAGAACTCGTGGCGATCCTCGGCGGCGAAGCCCGTCGCATCCAGTTCGCCAAGAAGCCGCCGACCGTCATCATGTTGGCGGGCCTGCAGGGCGCCGGTAAGACCACCCTGGCGGGCAAGCTCGCCAAGTGGCTCGCCAAAGACAACCACACCCCCCTGCTGGTCGCCGCCGACCTGCAGCGGCCGAACGCGGTCAACCAGCTGCAGGTCGTCGCCGGCCAGGCGGGTGTCGCCGTCTTCGCGCCCGAGCCGGGCAACGGCACCGGCAACCCGGTGAGGGTCGCGAAGGACTCGATCAAGTTCGCCATCGACAAGCAGTACGACGTGGTTATCGTCGACACGGCCGGCCGCCTCGGCGTCGACGCCGACATGATGAAGCAGGCCGCAGACATCCGCAAGGCCGTCGACCCCGACGAGGTGCTGTTCGTCATCGACGCCATGATCGGTCAAGACGCGGTCGCCACGGCCAAGGCCTTCCAAGAAGGAGTCGACTTCACCGGGGTCGTGCTCACGAAGCTCGACGGCGACGCCCGCGGTGGAGCAGCGCTTTCTGTCGCCTCCGTCACCGGACGCCCGATCATCTTCGCGTCGACCGGCGAATCGCTCGACGACTTCGAGCCGTTCTACCCCGATCGCATGGCGAGCCGCATCCTCGACCTCGGCGACATCCTGACCCTCATCGAGCAGGCCCAGTCGGCCTTCGATGAGGGCGAGGCCATGAAGATGGCCGAGAAGTTCGCCACCGACACATTCACGCTCGAAGACTTCCTGTCTCAGATGCAGCAGCTTCGCGGCGCCGGATCCATCAAGAAGATGATGGGCATGCTCCCCGGCATGGGCGGCATGAAGCAACAGCTCGAGAACTTCGACGAGCGCGAGATCGTGCGCACAGAGGCGATCATCCAGTCGATGACCAAAGCCGAGCGGCAGAATTCGAAGCTGCTCAACGGCTCGCGCCGCGTGCGCATCGCCAAGGGTTCGGGCATGACCGTCACCGACGTGAACCAGCTCGTTCAGCGCTTCGAGCAGGCCGCCAAGATGATGAAGACCGTAGCCAAGGGCGGCATGCCGAACATCCCTGGAATGGGTCCGGTTCCCGGTGCCCATGGCGGTCGCAAGCAGGTCGCCAAGAAGAAGAGCGGATCGAAGTCGGGCAACCCCGCCAAGCGTGCGGCAGAAGACGCGGCACGCGCCGCGGGTATCAAGCCGGATGCCGCGCCCGTCTCGGCGGGTGGCTCCGGCTTCGGGCTGGGGCTCGGCAAAGGCAAGAGCGCGCCTGGCGCACCGAGCGAAGAAGAACTGGCCTCGCTGCAGAAGTTCCTCGGCCGCTAGGTCGAGGGTGGCGGCACCCGTTGCCTGAGCCTGTCGAAAGGCAGTCAGTAGCTGGCGTTGGCCTCGAGGTACGGAATCGGGTCGAAGCGCACGCCGTCGGCGAAGAACAGCTCGAAGTGGCAGTGCTCGACGGTCGCGTTTCCCGTGTCGCCGGTGAGGCCGATCACGGTTCCGGCCGTGATCTCCTGGCCGACGGTCACAGTGACCGAGCCGTCTTGAAAGTGCATGTACATGCTGCAAAGGCGTTGTCCGCCGACCATGGTGGCGATGGCCACGTAGTTGCCGGCCGATCCGTTGTAGCCCGACGCAGTCACTATGCCGTCGCCGATCGCCTGGATCGGGGTTCCGTCGCCCGCGAGCATGTCGATGCCGTCGTGCATTCCTTCGGCGCGTGGACCGAATCCGTCGCCGATCTTGACGGGGTGGTCGTAGGGCCAGGTGAGCCTGGTCGTCTCGGCGGGGGCGTCTCGCTGGCAGCCCCATCCTCCCGGGCTTCCGCCCGTCGATGCCGCAGCGACGGGCTTGGCCACGGGGGTCGGGGTGGGCGTAGGGGTGGGGGTGTTTACCGTGTAGCCGTCGCGCAGCACGCTGGCGTCTGCGGCGGAGGCATCCACCGACAGCAGTTGATCCTGCGACTGCGAGCCGCCTGTCACCCCGGTCATTCCGAACGTCGAGCCGGGGCCGAAAGCGGCGGCCGGAAGCGACGTGGCCACGGCGAGCGCGCCGACGAAAAGCAGGGCGGCCGGGGGAAGAATCCGGGAGGCGAGGTTGCGGCGCGGGCGCCGGGGGCGCGCGCTCACAGCCTTCGGCTCTATCGACTTCACTTGTTCATTGTGAGGTGCGATGTCGGATGCCGCAAGGTGAGCCGTCGATCACCCTCGATAAGTAGGCTCGCACCATGACGACACCTCCTTCGCGCCCCGTGCGCATCGG
>NZ_CAXVWM010000060.1:0-6136 GCF_964263775.1 Agreia sp.
CATGTCGAACCGCGCCTCGAGTGCGCCCAGCGACTGGCCGTCTTCGACGAACAGGGCGTCGAGGATCGCCCGCCGCGTCGGGTCGGCCAGGGCGCGGAACACGTCATCCATATTTCCGACTATAGGTGACCATATGGTCACAGATCAAGAAGGCAAGGCCTCATGGCCGCGTGCTGATGCAAGACCTCCGCCGAACTGTCGCCCGCGACGTGCGATGCCCTCATCGAGCGGGTGCCCACGGAGTCGCTGGCCGAGGCGCTCGCCGAGTCTCCGCAGGTTGCGCTGTTCCGGGCGACAGGCCAACTCGCCCGCGAGGTGGCCTGGGCGCGAACGCTATCCTGACCTCACAGCATCCGACAGGAGATCGTGTGAGCCAGCTGAGTCAGCCCCCCGCCTTCTCGTACCCGAACCAGCGCGTCATCCGGCCGCCGCTGACTCGCGCGCACCGCTCGAGGGCGCTTGTCGCGGGCGCCGTGTCGAACGTCGTGCTCACGGCCGGCCTCATCATCGTGTCGCTCGCCGGCATCCTGATTCTCATCGGGGCGATCATGTCGCTCGTGCAGGAGATCATTCTTCGAACCGACGGCTCTCGGGTGGGGCCGGTCGATTACGTTCTCGACGCCGTGGGCCTGCCTTCGTCGGATGTCTGGGTCGCGTGGGTCGTGCTGGGTGTCGCCCTGATCGTGGGCGCGGCCATCAGCTGGGCCGGAATCTGGATCGGCAAGGCCATGATCGCCTCCGTGGGCGTCGCCCGCCCCTGGGCCGTCACGTGGAGCGCATCGGGAATTCTCATCGGACTCGGGGTTCTCGCCTCGACCGTCATCTCGCCGCTTGCCGCGCCGCTGGCAACCATCCTCTTCGGAGCCGTGCTCGGCAGCGGCTCCGTCTCGGGCGAAGACGCGTCGGGTATCGGAGTCACCCTTGCCGTCTCGATTCTCGCCACACTCTTCTCGGTCGTGGTCTACGCGGCCGCCGGCGCCCTGGTGTGGTGGTGGATGGCGCACGCCCTGCGCCGGTCGCTGTGACCGAGCCGCCGGCATCCGGGCGCGCGCCGAGCATTCGCGACGTCGCCCGCCTCGCAGGGGTCTCGCACCAGACGGTCTCGCGCGTGCTCAACGCCCACCCGAGCATCCGGCCCGAGACCAAGCAGCGTGTGCTCACGGTGATGGGCGAGCTGAACTACAGGCCCAACCGGGCGGCGCGGGCACTGGTCACGAGCCGGTCTGCGACCCTCGGCGTTCTCTCCGCGTCGAGCGCGCAGTACGGGCCGGCGTCGAGCATCCGGGCCATCGAGCGCGCCGCCCGTGCCGAGGGCTACTTCGTGAACACCGCGAACGTCGACGGCTCCGATGTCGACGAGATCCAGGCGGCGCTCACCCATCTGCTCGACCTCGGAATCGAGGGACTCGTGGTGATCGCGCCCCAGGTCAGAGTCTTCGACGCGCTCGTCTCGAGAGGGCTCGACCTGCCGTTCGTCACCATGCAGTCCACGGGACGGCCTGGCGATCACGCGCTCTCGGTCGACCAGATCACGGGAGCACGGCGCGCCACGCGGCACCTGATCGAGTTGGGGCACACGCGCATCCAGCACCTCGCCGGGCCTCGCGACTGGATCGAAGCGGAGGCACGCATCGTCGGCTTCCACGCCGAGCTGAAAGCCGGCGGACTCCTCCCGGTCGAGCCGCTGGTCGGCGATTGGACGCCGGAGTCGGGCTACCGCGCGGGCCAGCGCCTGGCGCGCGAGGGGGGCGTGACCGCCGTGTTCTCAGCCAACGACCAGATGGCGCTCGGCCTGCTGCACGCTCTGCGCGATGCGGGGCTGGATGTTCCGGGTGATGTCAGCGTCGTCGGTTTCGACGACATTCCCGAGGCCGCGCATTTCTGGCCACCGCTCACGACGGTGCGGCAGGACTTCGACGAGTTCGGGCGGCGCTGCATCGCGTTGCTGCTCGCGGCGGTGCGCGATTCGCCAGTCGAGGAACGCGACCTGGTGCCCGACCTCATCGTGCGCTCGTCGACGGCCCTGCCCCGCCGCTCGTGACGAAAGTGCCGTCACTAATTCAGGAGGAGAGCTCCGCCACCGCCACTATCCACGTGGCAGAGCTCTCCTCCTGAACTAGACACGGGAGCCCGGCGCTTGACAGCGGACTGCCGCGCTCGGGTAACATGAACTCGGCGATGTGAACGGTCACATTCGCCGGATGCACCGCGTGACGCGAACAAAGGAGTTCCCCGAATGAGCCCTGCCGACACGAGCACTGCCGAGACCACCGACGACGAGCGCTACGTCATCGGCATCGACTACGGAACGCTCTCGGGTCGCGCTGTGGTGGTGCGCGTCAGCGACGGAGCCGAGCTCGGAAGCGGCGTTCTCGAGTACCCGCACGCGGTCATGGATCGCACACTCGTCGCATCCGGGGCCACCCTGCCGCCCGAGTGGGCCCTGCAGGTTCCGAGCGACTACGTCGACGTGCTGAAGCACGCCGTTCCGGCGGCGCTGGCCGAGGCGGGCATCGACCCGGCGCTCGTGATCGGCGTGGGCACCGACTTCACCGCCTGCACGATGATTCCCACGCTGGCCGACGGCACCCCGCTCAACGAGCTGCCCGAGTACGCCGACCGACCGCACGCCTACGTGAAGCTCTGGAAGCACCACGCCGCGCAGTCGCAGGCCGACCGCATCAACCGGGTCGCCGACGAGCGCGGCGAGTCCTGGCTCGCCCGCTACGGCGGACTCATCTCGAGCGAGTGGGAGTTCGCCAAGGGCCTGCAGCTTCTCGAGGAGGACCCCGAGCTCTACGACCGCATGGAGCACTGGGTCGAGGCCGCCGACTGGATCGTCTGGCAGCTCACCGGCGAGTACGTGCGCAACGCGTGCACCGCCGGCTACAAGGGCATCTGGCAAGACGGCGAGTACCCGAGCGCCGACTTTCTCGGCGCACTCAACCCCGACTTCGCCGACTTCGCCACGAGCAAGGTCGAGCACCGCATCGGCCAGCTGGGGGATGCCGCGGGCCGGCTCTCCGCCGAGGCCGCGGCCTGGACCGGCCTGCCCGAGGGCATCGCGGTGGCCGTCGGCAACGTCGACGCCCACGTCACCGCGCCCGCCGCCCGCGCCGTGAAGCCCGGACAACTGGTGGCCATCATGGGCACGTCCACCTGCCATGTGATGAACTCCGACGCGCTGAAAGAGGTTCCCGGAATGTGCGGGGTCGTCGACGGCGGTATCGTCTCGGGCCTCTACGGCTACGAGGCGGGCCAGTCGGGCGTGGGCGACATCTTCGCCTGGTATGTCGAGAACCAGGTGCCCGCCCACTATCGCGAGGCGGCCGATGCGCGCGGCATCGGCATCCACCAGTATCTGACCGAGCTCAGCGAGCACCAGCCGGTCGGCGGCCACGGACTTCTCGCCCTCGACTGGAACAACGGCAACCGCTCGGTTCTCGTCGACACCGAACTCTCCGGACTGCTCATCGGACAGACGCTCGCGACGCGCGCCGAGGAGATCTACCGGGCGCTGCTCGAGTCGACGGCGTTCGGAACACGCAAGATCATCGAGACCTTCAACGCCTCGAATGTGCCGGTCACCGAGTTCATCGCCGCCGGCGGGCTCATCAAAAACGCGTTCCTGATGCAGACCTACAGCGACATCCTGCGCATGCCGATCTCGGTTCTCGCCAGCTCCCAGGGCCCCGCTCTCGGCTCGGCCATCCACGCCGCCGTCGCGGCCGGCGCCTATCCCGACGTGCTTGCCGCGAGCGAGAGCATGGGCCGGCTCGACGAGGCCGTCTACGTGCCGAACGAGGCGAACGCCGATGCCTACGACGCGCTCTACGCCGACTACTCCGAGCTGCACGACTACTTCGGCCGCGGCGCTTTCGATGTGATGAAGCGTCTCAAGACCGCCAGACGAAAGGCACTCGCGTGAGCGACAGCGCACCCGATTTCGCTCCCGAGATTCTGGATGCGATCGCGCGCGTTCGCGCCGACGTCGCGGCGCTGCACGGCGAGCTGGTGCGCTACGGCCTCGTCACCTGGACAGGCGGCAACATCTCGGGCCGCGTGCCCGGCGCCGACCTGTTCGTGATCAAGCCGTCGGGGGTCGACTACGACGCGCTGACTCCGGGGAACATGATCCTCTGCGACCTCGACGGCGAGGTGATTGCGGGAACACCCGGTTCTGAGCGGTCGCCCTCGAGCGACACGGCGGCCCATGCCTACGTGTACCGGAACATGCCCGAGGTCGGGGGAGTCGTGCACACCCACTCCACCTACGCGGTCGCCTGGGCCGCGCGCGCCGAACCGATCCCCTGCGTGATCACTGCGATGGCCGACGAGTTCGGCGGCGACATCCCGATCGGGCCGTTCGCCATCATCGGCGACGACTCGATCGGCCGCGGAATCGTCGAGACGCTGAAGGGCCACCGCTCGCGCGCCGTGCTCATGAAGAACCACGGCCCGTTCACGATCGGCACAGACGCCCGCGACGCGGTCAAGGCCGCCGTCATGGTCGAAGACGTGGCCCGCACGGTGCACATCTCGCGCCAGCTCGGCGCGCCTGTCGACATTCCCTCCGCCGCGATCGACTCGCTCTTCGACCGCTACCAGAACGTCTACGGACAGAACCCTGAAGGATCCCTCGCATGAGCACTCTCCGCACCTCACTCGACGACTACGAGATCTGGTTCCTCACCGGAAGCCAGGGTCTCTACGGCGAGGAGACCCTCCGCCAGGTGGCAGAGCAGTCGAAGACGATCGCCGACACGCTCGAGGCGTCCACGAGCATCCCGGTTCGCATCGTGTGGAAGCCGGTGCTGACCGACTCCGACGCGATCCGTCGCACCATGCTCGAGGCGAACGCCGACGACCGCGTCATCGGCGTGACGGCCTGGATGCACACCTTCAGCCCCGCGAAGATGTGGATCGCCGGACTCGACGCGCTCACGAAACCGCTCCTCCACCTGCACACGCAGGCGAACGTCGAGCTGCCCTGGGCCGAGATCGACTTCGACTTCATGAACCTCAACCAGGCCGCGCACGGCGACCGGGAGTTCGGCTACATCCAGTCGCGCCTCGGCGTCGCCCGCACCACGGTCGTCGGCCACGCCACCGACCCGGTCGTGCAGCAGCAGGTCTCCGACTGGCAGCGCGCGTCGGCGGGCTGGGCCGCGGCCCACCGCCTGAAGCTGGCCCGCTTCGGTGACAACATGCGCTTCGTCGCGGTGACCGAGGGCGACAAGACCGAGGCCGAGCTGCGCTTCGGCGTGCAGGTCAACACGTGGGGCGTCAACGAGCTCGCGGAGAGGGTGGCTGCGGCATCCGACGCCGCCATCGACGCGCTCGTCACCGAGTACGAGGAGCTCTACGACGTGGTGCCTGAGCTGCGGCGCGGCGGCGCGCGCCACGGATCGCTCCGCGACGGCGCGGCCATCGAGCTCGGCCTGCGGTCGTTCCTCGAGGAGGGCGGCTTCGGCGCCTTCACCACGAGCTTCGAGGACCTCGGCGCCCTGAAGCAGCTGCCGGGCCTCGCGGTGCAGCGGCTGATGGCCGAGGGCTACGGGTTCGGGGCGGAGGGTGACTGGAAGACCGCCGTGCTGGTGCGGGTCGCGAACGTGATGGGTGCCGGCCTGCCGGGTGGCGCGAGCCTCATGGAGGACTACACCTACGACCTGAAGCCCGGGCAGGAGACCATCCTCGGTGCGCACATGCTCGAGGTGTCGCCGTCGCTGACCACCGCGAAGCCGACCCTCGAGATCCACCCGCTCGGCATCGGCGGCCGCGAGGATCCCGTGCGGCTCGTCTTCGACACCGACCCCGGCGAGGCGGTGGTCGTCGCGATGAGCGACATGCGCGACCGCTTCCGCCTGACGGCGAACGTCGTGGATGTCGTGCCGGAGCATCCGCCGCTCCCGAAGCTGCCCGTCGGCCGTGCGGTCTGGGCTCCGAGGCCCGACCTCCGCACGTCGGCGACCGCGTGGCTGACCGCCGGTGCGGCCCACCACACCGTCATGTCGACGGCGATCGGCATCGACGTGTGGCGGATCTTCGCCGACATCGCCCGCACCGAGCTGCTCGTCATCGACGAATCGACGACGGTGCGCGGGTTCGCGGCCGAGGTGCGCTGGAACCAGGCCTA
>NZ_CAXVWM010000061.1:0-2837 GCF_964263775.1 Agreia sp.
ACGAACAATGTTCCGTCGGGCGCCTTCCGCGGCTACGGGCTCGGTCAGGTGATCTTCGCGATCGAGTCGGCGATGGACGAGCTGGCACGGACCGCCGGCATCGATCCGTTCGAGCTGCGCAGGCTCAACTCCGTCACGCCGTCCGACCCGCTGATCGTGACCCACGTCGAAGGCGACGACCTGGTGCTGGGCGGCTACGGGCTCGACCAGTGCATCGACCTGGCCGAAAAGGCGCTCGCTCGTGGCAACTCTGCGGGTGCACCACCGGGGGTCGAGTGGCGCGTCGGCGAGGGTATGGCCTCGTCGATGATCGCCACGATGCCGCCTCGCGGGCACTTCTCGGAGGTCACCGTGACTGCAGATGCCGACGGCGGCTACACGATCGGCGTCGGCACGGCGGAGTTCGGAAACGGCACGACCACAGTGCACACCCAGCTCGCCGCGACCGCGCTCTCGACGACGCCCTCGCGCATCCGAATTCGGCAGAGCGACACCGATGCCGCACGATACGACACGGGCGCCTTCGGATCGGCCGGCACCGTGGTGGCAGGCAAGGCCGTACTAAGGGCGGCCGAGTCGCTCGCTCGCCAGTTGCGCCAGCGTGCCGCCGATCGAACCCAGACGGCTCCGGACTCCTGGGTTCTCGACGACGGCACGCTCGTCTCGAACGAACACAGGCTCTCGGTCGCCGAACTCGTCGGCCCCGGCGGACTGACCGCGACGGCCGCCGAGAACGGAGACCGGCGCTCGATCGCTTTCAACGTGCACGCTTTTCGTGTGGCCGTGAACACGCTCACGGGCGAGGTGCTCATCTTGCAGTCGATCCAGACAGCGGACGCCGGATTCGTGCTCAACCCGGCGCAGCTGCGGGGCCAGATCGAAGGCGGCGTGGCGCAGGCAATCGGCACGGCGCTCTACGAGGAGATCATCAACGACGGCGCGGGAACAGTGCTCACCACGGTGCTGCGTAACTATCACATTCCGCAGCTCTCCGACGTGCCGGTCACCGAGGTGTACTTCGCCGACACGCGCGACCCGCTCGGCCCGTTCGGCGCCAAGTCGATGAGCGAGGCACCCTACAACCCCGTCGCGCCGGCCCTCGCGAACGCCGTCACAGACGCGATCGGCCGCCGACCCATCGAGCTGCCCATGTCGCGCGACCGCATCTGGCGCCTGCTGCAGAATTAGAGCGGCCGAGCCGCCCTCACCGACGTCGTGCGGTGGATTGGCCCGGTCTGCGATCGCAGCGGCTCCCCGCCCGATCCCGTGCGACTCGCGATCACCTCGGCGAGAATCGAGATCGCCGTCTCCTGCGGCGTGCTGCCGCCCAGGTCGAGTCCGATCGGCGAGTGCAGCCGATCGAGTTCGACGGCGCCGAGGCCCCCTTCTTCGAGTGCTTTGAGTCGGCGCTCGTGAGTCAGTCGCGACGCCATCGCGCCCACGAACGCGACCGGCAGGCGCAGTGCGGCGTCGAGCAGGGGGATGTCGAACTTCTCGTCGTGGGTCAGCACGCAGATCACCGTGCGCGAGTCGATCGCGGTCGAGCGAAGGTAGTCGGACGGCCACGCGACGACCACCTCGTCGGCCGAGGGAAAGCGCTGAGGCGTGGCGAACAGCGGCCGGGCGTCGCACACGGTCACGTGGTAGCCGAGAAGACTGCTCGCATTGGCGAGCGCCGCCGAGAAGTCGACGGCGCCGAAAATGATCATGCGCGGGGCGGTCGCGGCCACGACGAACAGCACTCGAAGGGGCTCACCGTCGCACTCAATGTCGAGGGTGCCCGAGAGGCCCGAAGACACACGCGCGGTGAGTTCGTGCAGGATGCGCCGCGCCGTGAGCAAATCGAGTCCGGCGCGTTCGACGTCGGTCGCGAAGGCCGTCGCCGCGATCATTGTTCCGGCAGCCCGGCCGGCGACGATGATCGCGATGCCCGCCGGGCGGCCGTCGCGGGTCGCCTCGAGTTCGCGAACGACACGGTCGTCGAGCGCGCCGCGAACGGCCCCGGTGGCGATCTCGTGAACGAAGACCTCGATGCGTCCGCCGCAGCTGAGACCGGCGGCGAACGCGTCGCCTTCTGTGAAGCCGAACTCGGCGAGAACGGCGTCGCCCGTCTCGAGCACACCCTCGGCGGCCTGGTAGACGGCGCCCTCCACGCATCCGCCCGAGATGCTGCCGAGCACCCTCCCCCGGTCGTCGACGGCCATCGACGTGCCGAGGGCCCGGGGAGCCGAGCCATCCACCGTGGTGACCGTCGCGACGGCGAGGCGACGACCCGCGCCGAGCGAGTCGAGCAGGGCTGCTGCGATGTCGAGCATGGGCGCGTCTCTTTCGGCTGCGAGGACGATGCAGGGGCCTCGCTGCACCTGACACAATCCTGACACAGCGAGGTGCTAGAACTGGTGAATGCTCGTCATCCGCAATGCCGTGACCACCCTGATCGACGAGGCCCACGAGAGCGCGGCCGACCTCGCCCTGGCCGACGGGGTCGTCGTGTCTGCGGCCGTCGCGGCGACCGTCGAGAGCGACGAGATCGAGGTGCTGGATGCATCCGGTTGCGTGGTGACGCCGGGTCTCGTGAACGCGCACCACCACCTGCTGCAAAGTGCGTTCCGCACGCTTTCCGGCACCCGCGGCGTCGCGATGAGCGACTGGCTGCCAACCATGGCCGCGGCGTACGGCCGCGTCGGAATCGACCCAGACCTCGCGCACGCCGCCGCCCTCGTGGGGGTCGCCGAGGGTCTGCTCTCGGGGGTCACGACGGTGGCCGACCACCACCTCACCTGGCCCGAGGACTGTGATGACGTCGGCATCGCACGGGCCACCGCGTCGGCCGCCTC
>NZ_CAXVWM010000062.1:0-40237 GCF_964263775.1 Agreia sp.
GGCATCGGGCATATTCGGCACCACGAGACCGACCGGCTCGCCGCCCTGGCCACAGAGATCAACGCCCTCGGCGGCGCCGTCACCGAACTCGACGACGGGCTGCGCATCGAGCCCGCCCCACTGCACGGCGGCACCTGGAAGGCCTACGCCGACCACCGAATGGCCCATGCGGGCGCGATCATCGCCCTGGTCACCCCTGGTCTGTTGATCGAAGACATCGCGACCACCTCGAAGACGCTTCCCGAATTTCCCGAACTCTGGAGCGCGCTGGCGGCGAGCACGTCATGACCTGGTGGTCGAATGACGACGATGACGACGACGAGCCTGAGTACGACGAGTCGAGCATTCGCATCCGACCCAACCCGAAGGGCAACAAGCCCCGCAGCAAGATCCGCCCGGAATACACCGACGCCGTTCCCGGGCGCATCCTGACCGTCGACAGGGGTCGCTTCAGCGTGCTGGTCGACGAAGACACGCCGGATGAGCGCGCGGTCACTGCGTCGCGCGCACGCGAGCTGGGCAAGAGCGCCATCGTGACCGGCGACCGGGTCGGCCTCGTCGGCGACACGTCCGGTGCCGAGGGCAGTCTCTCGCGCGTCGTCAAGATCACACCGCGCACCACCCTGCTGCGACGCAGCGCCGACGATACCGACGCGGTCGAGCGGGTCATCGTCGCCAACGCCGACCAGATGTTGATCGTGGTCGCCGCAGCGAACCCCGAACCGCGCGCCCGGCTTGTCGACCGCTACCTGGTCGCCGCATTCGACGCCGGCATCACACCGATTCTCTTCATCACCAAGACAGACCTCGCCGACCCGGCGGAGTTCTTGTCGGAGTTCGACTGTCTCGATCTCACGGTCGTCACCGGCCAGCGCGACGAACTGCCGCTCGATGAGTTGAAAGCTCTTCTGATGGGTCATACCACCGTCACAGTCGGCCACTCCGGCGTCGGAAAGTCGACACTCGTCAATGCGCTCGTGCCCGGTACCGACCGCGCGATCGGTCGAGTGAACGACGTCACCGGCCGCGGCAGGCACACCTCGTCGTCGACCCTCGGCCTCCGTGTGCACAGCGGCGACGGTCACTCGGGCTGGATCATCGACACGCCCGGAGTGCGTTCGTTCGGACTCGGCCACGTCGATCCCGCGAACGTGTTGAAGTCGTTCGCCCGCATGGCGATCCCGTCTTCTGTGCCGCCGCCCGACGGCATCCCGCTCAGCCAGGCGCACGACTGGGAGATCGTCGACCGCGTTCTGGCCGGCGAACTGGGAACAAGCGGCATCGCGCGCATCGAGTCGTTGCAGAAGCTCGTCGGCTCGCTCACGTAGCAACGCATCCCACTCCGACGCGCACCGCTCGTTACGCTTGAGCCATGACCGAGCCGTATACCGCCGACCTGGCCCTTGCCCTCGAGATCGCCGATGCCGCAGACGCGATCTCGCTCGATCGCTATCTGGCACTCGACCTCGTCGTCGAGAAGAAGCCCGATCGAACGCCGGTGACGGATGCGGACACGGCCGTCGAGCGCGAGATCCGAAACCGGCTCGCCGCCGCCCGCCCCGCAGATGCAATCCTCGGCGAGGAGTACGGCTCAGCCGGAGACTCGAGCCGCCAATGGATCATCGACCCCATCGACGGCACGCCCAACTACCTGCGCGGTGGGCCCGTGTGGGCGACCCTCCTCTCCCTCGCCGTCGACGGCGAGCCGGTGGTCGGGGTGGTGAGGTCCCCCGCGCTCGGACGCCGGTGGTGGGGCGCCGAGGGCCAGGGAGCATGGACGACGGATGCGGCACTCTCGCCCTCGTCGCCCGCCCGGCGGCTCGCAGTGTCGGCGGTCGCGCGTTTAGGAGACGCCAGCGTGAGCTACAACAGCCTCAAGGGCTGGGATGAGGCCGGCAGGCTCGACAGCCTGATGGCCCTGAGCCGCAGCGTCTGGCGTACCCGTGCCTACGGCGAGATGTGGTCGTACATGCTCGTTGCCGAGGGGGCCCTCGACGTCGCCGGTGAATTCGACCTGCAGCCCTATGACATGGCGGCCCTCATACCCGTGCTGCAGGAGGCCGGCGGCCGCTTCACCTCGGTCGACGGCACGCCGGGGCCCTGGTCGGGTTCGGCCCTGGCCAGCAACGGTCTTCTGCACGACGACGTGCTTCGCATCCTCGCCGACGAGGACTAGAACCGGCGTTCGATGCCCCGGGTGTCGACGTCATCGAGCGAGCCTCCACGCGGATCGTAGACGAACGAGCCGCGGTATTCGAAGACCGGGCCGAGCACCGGATTCGTCAGGCTCACGTCGACCCGCTGAGTTTCGGATTCGTCGTCCCAGCGCTCCGTGAGATCCACCCGCGCCGACAGTCTCCGTGGAACCGGAATGCGCAGCCGGCCGAACCAGAGCCAGGTGTCGACCGATCGCATCCGCAGCCACCCCTCGGCCGAGACATGGAGCCGCAGCGCTCGCCGACACGGCGCGCTATCCCGTGTTCTGCAGACCGGCGGCGACTCCATTGACCGCGAGGAGCAGCAAGCGGTGGGTGTCGTCCGCCGGGTCGACGCTGCCCGTGCGTCGCACGGCCCGAAGCGCTCTGAGTTGCAGCAGCGACAGCGCATCGACATAGGGGCTGCGCAGGCGAACGGCGCGCTGCAGCACCGGCCGGCCTTCGAGGATCTCTCCGTGACCCGTCGTGCGCCGAACCCACTCGCGGGTGAGCTCCATCTCGTCGAGCACAAGAGATGCGAGGTCGTCGCGGTCGCCCAGGGCGAGATAGCGTTCGGCGAGTCTGTCGTCGGTCTTCGCGAGCGACATCTCGACGTTGTCGATCATGGCGGTGAACAGCGGCCAGCGCGCATATGCGTCGCGAAGCGCGTCGACGTCGCCTACTTCGGCGAGGGCCGATCCGAGGCCGAACCAGCCCGTCAGGTTGATGCGGGCCTGCGTCCACGCGAAGACCCACGGGATGGCTCGGAGATCCTCGAGCGACTCCACTGAGAGGCCACGGCGAGCCGGCCGCGAACCGAGCGCGAGCAGGCCGACCTCCTCCATCGGCGTGACCTGGGCGAACCAGGGCGCGAATCCATCGGCCTTGATGAGCTCGAAGAAGCGCTCGCGCGAGCGCGAGTCGAGAGTGCGGGCGATGCCGGCGAAATCGCGCGTGGCGGTGGTGTTGGCCTCGTCATTCGACGGACTCGATGCGAGCAGGGTTGCGGCGGCCATCTGCTCGATGTGACGGGCGGCGATGGCCTTGTCGCCGTACTGGGCGAAGATCACCTCGCCCTGTTCGGTGAGCTTGAAACGCCCCTCGACCGAACCGCCCGGCTGAGCCATGACCGCCTCGTTCGCCGGTCCGCCGCCTCGGCCCAGCGCACCGCCGCGGCCGTGAAACAGTGTCAGCACGATGTCATTCTCTTGCGCCCAACGCGCGATGCGCTCCTGCGCGGAGTAGAGCGCCAGCGTTGCCGAGACGGGTCCAACATCTTTCGACGAGTCCGAGTAACCGAGCATCACTTCGAGGCGTCTGCCCGTCGCGGCGAGCCGCTCCTCGACCTGCGGAAGTCGGATCATCTCGTCGAGGATGGTGGTGCTCGCCTCGAGGTCGGCGAAGGTCTCGAACAGGGGCACGGCGTCGAGAACGGGGGCGGCCTCGGCCGAACCGAGTGCGGCCTCGGCCAGGGCGTAGACCGTCGCGATGTCAGCGGACGACTGGGTGAACGACACGATGTATCGGCGGGCGGCGGCGACGCCGTAGCGCCTTTGCAGGGTCGAGATCGTGCGGTAGACCGCCAGCACCTCCTCGGTCATCTCGCTCGTTTCGCGCCCTGCTCGGATCTCCTCGAGCGCCTGGCGGTGCACCTTGGAGTGCTGGCGCACCTCCAACTCGGCCAGGTGGAACCCGAAGGTCTCGACCTGCCAGATCAGGTTCTGGAGTTCACCGTTGGCACTGCGATCCGCACCCGCCTCGCGGAGAGACTGCTGGATGACGCGCAGATCGGAGATCAGCTCGTCGGGCAGGGCGTAGGCGAGATCTGTTGCCTGCCGGGTCGCGACGATTCTTGCCGCGACGACCATGAGCACCCTGCGGTGCGGCTCGGAGGGCGAGCGCGTGCCGACCTGGCTGGTCACCTGCGGCGCGATGGACTGCTGCCTCTTCCACAGCGCCATGAGCGCGTCACTCGCGGGCGTGTCTTCGGAGTCGAGAGTCAATGTGCGGCCGATACGCGTCGCCGCGTGCTCGAGGCCGAAGAGGATGTGCTCGCTCGCGATCGCGGCCGCCTCCTCCGTCACCTCCGCCGTGACGAACGGGTTGCCGTCGCGGTCGGCGGCGATCCAGCTGCCGAGGCGCATGAAGGCCGGAGCCACAACGGGCGCCTTGCCTGCGGCCGAATCGAGCATCCAGTCGTCGAGGAGCCGATACACCTGCGGCACGACCTGGAACAGCGTCTGGTCGAAGATGTTCATCGCCGTGCGCACCTCGTCGAGCGGTGTCGGCCTGGTCGTGCGCAACGGAGACGTTCGCCAGAGAACGTCGATCTGTTCGAGCAGGCGCCGTTCGATCTCGGCAGCGGCCAGTCGGCCCTGCTGGCCGGCATCCCTCTCGGAGAGGAGGTCGCTGATGCGACGGATCGCCGATGCGACAGCCCGCCTGCGCGCCTCTGTCGGGTGGGCGGTCAAGACGGGGTGAAACCGCAGCCCGGCCAGTCGCGCCGCCGTCTCATCGCGGCCGACCTCGCCGACGAGACGCTCGATGGCGGCGGGAAGCGAGTCGACGGGCGAAGGATCGCTCGGCGACACGGACCGCGTGCGCAGCACGCGAACCCGGTGGTGCTCCTCTGCCAGGTTCGCCAGATGGAAATAGCTGGTGAATGCCCGCGCGACCTGCTCCGCACGAACAGGCGTGAACGAGTCGACGAGCTTCTCGGCATCTTCGATCGAGGCATTGTTCTGTCGCTCGTACGCGTCGATGGTGAGCTCCCGCAGCCGCTCGACGTCACTGAGCAGCTCCGTTCCACCGGCCTCGGTCAAGATCCTGCCGAGCAGGGATCCGAGGAGGCGAACATCGGCACGCAATGCGGCGTCGACCTCGTCGCGAATGCTCCTGCGGCTGAGCTCGGGGTTGCCAGTGGTCGTGTCAGCAGAAATCGTCACCGAACCAAACTAGCGCCCCCGTGTTGACGGCATGTTTCGGCGTCGTCATGTGTCGGCGCCATCGGCCGACTGCACCCGCTCTACCAGCTGCCTCCACGGGCCGACGACACGGCTTTCGGGAAGGGTCGCCTGCAGCCCGGGGGCCACGATCGATTCGGCGGGCTCGACGGGCAGCGACTCTGGGGGCAGCGACTCGACCGTGATGACGAAGACGAAGCGGTCGGGCAGGCCGTCTCCGTCGAGATCGACATCCTCCGCCCAGGGGCAGGCCGCGACGATGTGAATCCACTCGTCGACGTCGGATCGTGAGTCAGTGTCTACGGCGACGCGCCAGGTTCTGCGCAGACCCGCGAAGCCGCCGCTGCGCACCACAGTGATGTTCACGACGTGACGCCCACAGAGGCCCACGCCCGCTCGACCGCGTCGTGTTCTGCCGATCCGTCGCCGAATCGCCTGTGTGCAGCTCGGCCCGTGGCCCGGGCGAAGTCGATGAACGACGCGCGCGGCGCAAGACCGTCGCCGGTGATCGTGTCGTACCAGATCTGGCCGGCCTGCTGCCAGGCGTGTCCGCCGAGGGATTCGGCGACCAGAAAGAACGCGCGGTTCGGGATTCCGGAGTTGATGTGCACTCCGCCGTTGTCATCGCGGGTCTCCACAAAATCGCGCATGTGGGCGGGCTGGGGATCGCGGCCCAGGATGTCGTCGTCGTAGGCCGTACCGGGGGCCTTCATCGACCGGAGCGCTGCGCCTTCGACCATGTCGGTGAAGAGCTCTTCTCCGATCAGCCAGCTGGCCTCGGCGGCGGTCTGCTGTCGACTGTGCTGCTCGACCAGCGCGCCGAACACGTCGGACACCGATTCGTTGAGCGCTCCGGACTGCCCCGAGTACTCGAGCGCACTCGAGTACTGCGTCACACCGTGACTGAGTTCGTGCCCGATGACGCTCAGCGACAGGGTGAATCGGCAAAACACCTCGCCGTCGCCATCGCCGAACACCATGCGCTCGCCATCCCAGAAGGCGTTGTCGTACTGCGTTCCGTAATGCACCGTGGCATCGAGGCCGAGACCGCGGTCGTCGATGGATGCCCGCTGGTAGGCGTCGGCGAACAGGGCGTGGGTGGCGCCGAGGCCCTCGTAGGCCTCGTCGACGGCGGCATCCGACGTCGGCGCGGCGCCCTCGCTGCGCACGACGACGCCCGGCAACACCTGGCGGCCACCCGCGTCACTGATCGTGCGCCGAAGCTCGCCGACCGCGTTCGCCGGTGCCGCGGGATGTGCTATGACCCCCTGCCGGGTGGCTCGCAGGGGTTCGGTTTTCATGAGCGTCTCGTGCGCCGCCGTCGCCACCGTCTCGAGATCGGCGGCATCGAGCCTCGACAGTCGGGCCAGCAGGTAGGGGGGAACAATCGTGCATCGCATGGATCGAGCTTCGCACCGGCCACTGACACCGTCTACACGTCCGTGTCCCTCGGGCTAGAATTTCGGGTATGACGACCCCCTTCGCCCGGGCCAACACCTCCGCCCCGGCCACGACCTCCGTTCCGGTTAAGACTTCCGCCCCGGTCAGAGACCTGACCAAGGCCATCGGCGGCGGCCTCTTCGTGCTGTTCTGGGCTGTTGCCATCGTGCTCTGGGTTCTCGTCGGCCAGTTCGAAGACCCCGGGCTTCGCGGTTTCGTGGCCGACGCAGGGCTCGTCTTCGCATCGCTCGGCGTCGCGGCACCGTTTCTCGCCACGTCTCGCTCGCTGACGATCGCGCTCGGATGGGCCGCCGTCGCCCTCGGCCTGTTCGCCCTCGCCGACCTCGGCCAGGTCACGGTCATCGTCTATCTCCTGCGCATGTTCGTGCCGCTCGTCGCCCTGCTCGCCCCGGTGAACAAGTTCGTCAACGGTTACCGAGTGTTCGTCTAAGTGCTGCGCATAGCCCTCGTCTGCCTGCACACCTCACCGGCCGACGAGCCCGGCTCCGGCGACGCCGGGGGCATGAACGTCGTCGTCCTTCACCAGGCCCAGGCACTCGCATCGCTCGGGCACGATGTCGAAATCGTCACGCGACGATCCACGACAACTGCCCCGTCCGTCGCCCGGCTGGGCGATCGCCTGCGTCTGCGTCTCGTGGATGCCGGCCCCGCGCATCCGGTGGCCAAGGGCGAGCACGAGCAGTACATCGCCGAGTTCAGCGAGGGGCTCTCCCAACTCGGTCCGTACGACATCATCCATTCCCACCACTGGTTCTCGGGAATGGCAGCACTGCCCGTCGCGCGTGCCCGACGCATCCCCCACGTGCAGAGCTTCCACAGCATCGCAGCCGACGACTCGACTCCGCTCTCCGACGGCGAGCGGTCGGAGTCCCCGGGGCGTATGGCCGGAGAGTCCTGGCTCACCCGCAACAGCGATGCCGTCGTGGCGATCAGCCAGGCCGAAGCGCAGACGATCGAATCCCGGCTGGGTGGTTCGTCCGACCGCATCGCGATCGTCTCACCCGGCGTCGACAGCCGGCTGTTCGCACCCGCGGCATCCGACCTGTCGCCGAGCCGGCGGCGCGCGCCGTACGCCGTCGTGGCAGCGCGATTGCAGCCGCTCAAGGGGCTCGACCTCGCGATCGAGGCGATCGCGGCGGTGCCCGAAGCATTGCGTCCCGAACTGGTCGTCTCCGGTGACGCGTCCGCCGACTTCGAGGGCTACGTCGATGAGCTCTCGGCGCTCGCCCGACTCACGGGCGTCGGCGAGAACGTGCACTTCATCGGGCCGCAGTCGCGCCAGGCGCTGGCCGAACTCCTGCGCCAGGCGCGTCTCGTGCTTGTCCCTTCGCACTCCGAGACCTTCGGCCTCGTCGCCCTCGAAGCGGCGGCCAGCGGGGTTCCCGTGGTCGCTGCCGCCTCAGGCGGACTTCGTGAGGCCGTCGTCGACGGCGTCACCGGCGTCGTCATCGACTCGCGCGACCCCCGGGTGTGGGCCGACGCCATCACCCGGTTGCTGTCGGATGGCGACCTGTCGGAGGGTTTGGCTCGAAGGGCCCGGGAACGCGCCGAGACACTCGGTTGGTCGCGCTCGGCGGAGGCTCTGCTCGACGTGTACACCCGGCTCGTCACATCGCTCGCCGTCGCATGAGCCTCGACGACGGCGTGGTCCGTGTGCTGTTCGTGCACGCCCACCCCGACGACGAAACCCTCGCCACCGGCGCCCTCATCATCGAACTCGTCGACCGCGGCGTCGACGTGCAGCTCGTGACCGCTACGAGAGGTGAGCGCGGAGACATCGTCGCCGAAGTCTTCGCCCACGATCCCGATCCTGAAACACTGTCCGCTATTCGCGAGGGCGAGCTTTCTCACGCGTCCAACATCCTCGGCATCGGCGAACGATACTGGCTCGGAGCAGCTCCGGCCCGGGCGCCGGGGTCTGTCACCAGGCGATACCTCGATTCGGGCATGGAGTGGGTCGGACCGGGGCTCGCCGGGCCGTCACCATTCGTCACATCGGACGCCCTGGTCAGCGCGCCTCTCGATGAGGTGACGAACGACCTGATCGCTCTGATCGACGCCATTCGCCCGTCGTTGGTCGTCAGCTACGACGATGCGGGAGGCTACGGGCATCCAGACCACGTGCGTCTGCATGACGCGACCCTCGCGGCCTGTCGAGCGACCCACGCATCCTTCGCGGAAATCGTCGCCGCCCCCGGCGACGGGGTCGAATGGTTCGAGCTCGCGCATCGACTGCCCGTCGTGGCAGCAGCACTCGGGGCTCATGCGTCTCAAGTGCGAGTCGATGGAACAGACGTGGTTCATTCCGGTGGACAACGGCACGCCATCCCGGCGTCGGTCGGGCTTCGCAGAGCCTGAACGGCGAACAACCCACAGTGCGTGATGGTGACCTCAGGTGGTGGAGATGCGGGGAATTGAACCCCGGTCCACTGCTGTGATTCTGCGCCTTCTACGGGCGTATCCTGTTGAGTCGTTCTACTCGGCCCCGAACCTTGCTACAGGCATCTGATTCGACGGGCCCAGCCCGAGTGCAAGTCCCTCCGCGCCCTCTGGCGTAACGCGGAAGCAATCTCTCTGAATGTCGCCAGAACCCGGGTAGAGAGCATTCCCGGACTGACGGTCTCTATAGAGTGCTTAAGAGAGAACTACGCCGCGAGGGCGAAGTCTGCCTGAGCAGAGACAGTGCGGTTTGATTTGGCACTTATTGTTTTTCAGAGATCGTTAACGAGATAACCCTGAATCCTCGACCCGCTTCTCGCAGTTTCGCAGGCAATGTCGAAACCGATCATCCCCAAGCGGGTCACTATCACGCACTGTTGAGTTGTGTACTTCGCACACGCATCCAAAGGATGCAGCCCCCGATCTTACGACAAAAATGCGGCAATCGCCAGCGTGGGTGCCATCGCGGTCGCAGATAAGGTGGAGCGATGAGCGAGACCATCATCACCGTCACAGGATCGGCCGACACCCACCACGCCCCCGAGCGCGCAATCGTGCAACTCGCGCTCGGCTTCGAGGGGCCACAACGACAGGACGTGTTCGAGCAGACCCGCGAGCTCCATGCCGAGACGTCGGAGAGCCTTCGAGCCCTGCACGGCCCGGTGGCCGACGCGGTCACCCGCTGGAGCGCTGATCAGGTGAGCGTCTGGGGCCAGCGGCCGTGGAGCCAGGACGGCGCCCAATTGCCGCCGGTCTACCACGCGACGACGACCGTGCGCGCCCGTTTCCGCGATTTCGCGGCGCTGGCGACGTGGCTCGACTCCGTCGCTTTTCGCGACGGCGTATCGGTCTCGTCGATCGACTGGACCCTCACGTCGTCGACGCAGGCCGCCCTGCAGGCGGACGCTCGAAGAAACGCGATCGTGTCGGCTCGCGAGAAGGCGCAGAGTTATGCCGAAGCGCTCGGGTTGTCGACGCTCAGACCCATCGCCGTGGCCGACCCGGGGATGCTCGGGGACGGAGGCGGAAACGGAAATTCCTCGCCCGTCGGCGTCGCCCGGTTCGCGTCACACGAGATGGCCACAAGCGGCTCGGGCGGCCCGCTCGACCTGACCCCCGCGGATGTCGTCGTCAGCGCATCGGTCGAAGCACGATTCGCCGCGACCGCATGAGCCGCGACCGCATGATCCGCGACCTCATCGGCAAGGTCGCCGTCGTCACGGGCGGCAACGCCGGACTCGGGTACTTCGCCGCCGAGCAGCTCGCCCGCCGCGGCGCGCGCATCGTGATCGCCACCCGCAATGAGGCTAAGGCGAACGCGGCTATCCAGTCTCTGCGGCGCGAGGTCGACGACATCGTGCCTTCGTCGTTCGTGCAGTTGGATCTCGCAGACCTCGCGAGCGTGCAGCGCGCCGCGAATGAGCTATCGACACTGCCGTCGATCGACGTGCTTGTCGCGAACGCCGGCATCACCGAAGGTACGGCAGGCTCTGTGACGGCCCAGGGGTTCGAGAGCATGTTCGGAACCAACCACCTCGGCCATTTCGCGCTCGTCTCGCGCATCCTGCCGTCTCTTCTCACCACGCTCTCGTCGCGAATCGTGCACCTGGGCAGCATCAGCCACCGCTTCTACGCGCTCGAAACCGACCGCCCCGAATCGCCGGAGAAGTTCTGCAGCTTCCGAAGCTACGCCCGCTCGAAGCTGGCTGTGATGACCTTCGCGTTCGAACTGGATCGACGGCTCCGGGCGGCCGGGCACGACACACGCAGCATCGTCGCCCATCCGGGCTTCGCCGTCGACGAACTGACTCCGGCGCGGCCCGGCGTCACGCCCACCGCCGTGCCGAACGCTGTCGCGCAGAAGATCTTCGGCGCCTTCGCACAGGGCAAGGATGCCGGGGCCTGGCCCATCGTGCACGCCGCGACCGACGAGTACCTGCGCGGCGGCGAGTACGTGGGACCGGCCGGCTGGCAACAGCTGCGCGGGCGTGCGCGGGTGACCGCTGCCAAGGCATGGGCACGCGACCCGGCCGTCGCAGCGAGGCTGTGGGAGCTGTCGGAGAGCCTCACCGACACATCCATACGCCTCTAGCCGTTTCGCGCGTGCGTGCGGCTGCGTGCGCACCGGCTGTCAGTCGCCCAGATTGCGCCGAGCCGACATGGCCCTGTCTGACTCGCGCTTGTCCTGCCGCTCGCGCAACGTCTGGCGCTTGTCGTACTCGCGCTTGCCCTTGGCCACGGCCAGCTCGACCTTGGCTCGTCCGTCACTGAAATAGAGCTGCAGAGGAATGAGCGTGTAGCCGCCCTCTTTCGTTTTGTTGTGCAGCTTGAGGATCTGCTCCTTGTGCAGCAGGAGCTTGCGCTTGCGACGCGGCGTGTGATTGTTCCACGTTCCCTGCGTGTACTCGGGAATGTGCACGGCGTCGAGCCAGACCTCTCCGTTCTCGATGAACGCATAGCCGTCGACCAGCGACGCACGACCCATGCGCAGCGACTTGACCTCGGTGCCGTTCAAGACCATTCCGGCCTCGTACGTCGACTCGATGGTGTAGTCGTGCCGAGCCTTGCGGTTGGTCGCGACGACCTTCTGACCGCTCTCCTTGGGCACGTAGCGCTCCTGACGAAATCTCTTGTGCGGCACCTCGCGTGCGGCAGCCGTTCAGTATACGCCCGGCCGAACCGCACACGGGCGCGAACGCCCGCGATGGCACGCTATGCCCGATCAGACCTTGAGATACCGGGTGATCGCGAACTTCGCCGACAGGGCCGCGAGCACGGCGCCCACCACGATCAATATCGGGGCGACGACCAGAGCGTCTCCGGTGCTGACGAACGACGTGAACGGCAGTTGCTCCAGAAGCCAGCCCTGCACGAAGAACCTCACGATCGCCCAGATCGCCAGCCCCGCCAGGGCGGAACCGATCAGCGACGCGATCACGCCCTCGATGATGAACGGGGTCTGGATGAACCGGTTCGACGCACCGACCAGGCGCATGATTCCCAGCTCTCGACGACGCGAGAAGGCGGAGAGACGAATGGTCGTGGCGATGAGCAAGACGGCGGCGATGAGCATGATCGCCGCAACCGCGATGGCCGTGTAACTGGCCGCGCTCAGCACGGTGAAGATCTGCTCGAGGTAACTTCGCTGGTCGGTGACGCTTTCGACGCCCGCGAAGCCCGACACGCTCTCGACGAGCACCGCCGATTGCGTCGGATCTTTCAGGTTGACCCAGAACGTCTGCGGAAGGAGATCCGGCGTCACGTACTCGGTGACCGGGTTGCCTGCGAACTGCTTCTGGAAGTTCTCGTAGGCCTGGTCGTGGTTCTCGAAGTAGAACTTGTCGATGAAGGGCGACAGCGTCGGTCCGTCGAGCTGCGCCTCGACGGCGTCGATCTGGTCTTGGGTCACGTCGCCGTCGCCGCAGGTCTCTCCCGCGTCCGTAGCGGTGCAGAGATACACGGCGACCTGGGCCTTGTCGTACCAGTAGTTCTTCATCTGGCCGATCTGCATCTGCAGCAGTATCGCGGTGCCCACGAAGGTGAGCGAGATGAAGGTCACGAGAACGACCGAGATGACCATCGAGACGTTGCGCCTGAGGCCGGTGCCGACCTCGCCGAAGATGAGTCCGAGTCTCACGAGGTGGGTCCTACGTTCTGGTCCTGGGGGTCGATGCGTTCGCCGGGCGCGCGGAGGCCCAGTTTCTCGGCGAGTCCGAGCTGGTCTGTGACGGGGTCGACGGTGCGCGGCTGGGCCGACAGCGGAGCCGGGGGCGCGGATGCGTCGGGCTGGGACTGCGCGTTGGCCGCGGTCGGGGCCGCGGTGATCGGTTCGTGGGCGACGGGCACCAGCGTCGACGCGGCGGGCGCTTCAGTCGCGCCGCGACCCTCAGGTGCGACGACCGGCGTGGAGAAGGTGGGAGTGCCGGCGCCCATCCCCCGGCTGCCGCGCACCAGTCCGGGAATGCCGATCTCGGCCGTCATGCCACTGTCCCGCAGCGCGATCTCGGCCGTCATGCCGTAGCCGCCTTCGAGCTCGTCTCGCACGACCTCACCCTGAACGAGCTCGATCACACGGCGCTGCATCTGATCGACGATGGCGTTGTCGTGGGTGGCCATGATCACGGTGGTTCCGCCGGCATTGATGCGTTGCAGAACCTGCATGATGCCGCCGCTGGTGAGGGGGTCGAGGTTGCCTGTGGGCTCGTCGGCGAGCAGGATCGCGGGCTTGTTCACCACGGCGCGGGCGATGGCGACGCGCTGCTGTTCACCGCCCGAGAGCTCGTGCGGCAGGCGGTTCGCCTTCTCGTTGAGACCGACCATGGCCAGCACGTCGGGCACCGCTTCCTGGATGAACCCTCGCGACTTGCCGATGACCTGCAGCGTGAATGCCACGTTGTCGAACACGTTCTTGTTCGGCAGCAGCCTGAAGTCCTGGAAGACGACCCCGAGGTTACGCCGGAAATAGGGGATCTTGCGCGACGAGATCGTGCCCAGGTCTTGGCCGAGCACGTGGATGCTGCCGCTCGTGGGCTTGTCCTCCTTCAGCACGAGGCGCAGGAAGCTCGACTTGCCGGAACCGGACGCGCCGACAAGAAAGACGAATTCACCACGGAGAATCTCGAGGTCGACGCGGTTCAGCGCCGGCTTCTTGGTTCCCCGGTAAATTTGGGATACGTGATCAAATCGAATCATGGCAGGGTGAGCTTAAGCTCAGCCTGCGTGGCACTCGGCGCGCGACTCGCCATGGATGCCCGATTGGCGCGTCAGTCTGGACGACAGCCCTGCGTCGCCTATGCGACCTTCTGCTTACGCCAGCGGATGCCTGCCGAGATGAAGCCGTCGAGCTCGCCGTCGAAGACGTTCGACGGATTGTTCGATTCGAAGTCGGTGCGCAGGTCTTTGACCATCTGGTACGGCGCGAGCACATAGCTGCGCATCTGGTCGCCCCAACTGGCCGTGATGACCCCGGCCAGTTCTTTCTTCTTCGCGTTCTCCTCATCGCGCTGCAGCAACAGCAGTCGCGACTGAAGAACGCGCAAAGCGGCAGCCCTGTTCTGAATCTGGCTCTTCTCGTTCTGGCAGCTCACGACGATTCCCGTGGGAAGGTGCGTGATGCGCACGGCCGAGTCTGTCGTGTTGACCGACGGGCCGCCCGGGCCCGACGAGCGGAAGACATCCACCCGGATGTCGCTCTCGGGAACGTCGACCGACTCCGTCTGGGCGATAAGCGGAATGACCTCGACGGCCGCGAAGCTCGTCTGCCGCTTGCCGGCTGAGTTGAAGGGGCTCATACGAACGAGCCGGTGCGTTCCCGCCTCGACCGAGAGGGTTCCGAATGCGTAGGGCGCATCGACCTCGAACGTGGCGCTCTTGATGCCGGCCTCCTCGGCGTAGCTGGTGTCGAGAACCGTGACCGAGTAGCCGTGCTGCTCCGAGTAGCGCAGGTACATGCGCAGAAGCATCTCGGCGAAATCCGCGGCATCGACGCCGCCCGCTCCGGCGCGAATGGTGATGACGGCCGCGCGAGGATCGTATTCGCCGTTCAGCAGCGTCTGCACCTCGAGTTCGCCGAGCACCTTCGTGATGCTGGCGAGCTCGGCCTGCGCCTCCTGGGCGGATTCTTCGTCGCCTTCGGAGTTGATGAGCTCGACCATTATCTCGAGGTCTTCGAGGCGAGACGTGATGTTCGTGACCTTGGCGAGGTCGGCCTGCGCGTGCGACAGGGCGCTGGTGACCTTCTGCGCCTTCTCCGTGTCGTCCCAGAGGTCGGGAACACCGGCCTGCGCGCTGAGGTCGTCGATGCGCGCCGTCAGCTCATCGACGTCGATGACCGAGAGGATGTCGCGGAAAGTGGAGCGGAGGGCGGCGATCTGCTCGCTGAAATCTAGTTCCTGCATGGTGCCCTCAGCCTACCGGGCGACCGTCGACGATCCTCGGCGTACAGTGGATGCGACATGAGCGACACCGAGACCGGGTTCCGATTCCGCTCCATCGCTCTCCCCGCCCTCCTGCCGTCGCTGCTCTTCGCCATCGGCGAGGGCTCGATCATCCCGGTCATCCCGGCCATCGCCCAAGACCTCGGAGCAGGCCTCGCATTGGCCGGGTTCATCGCCGCGATGATCATGGTCGGAGAACTCATCGGCGACATCCCGAGCGGCTGGATCGTGAGCCGGATCGGCGAGCGCCGTGCGATGGTGGGGGCGTCGCTCGTCTCGATCGTCGGCGTCACGACCTGCATCGTCGCATCCGGGCCCTGGATGCTCGGGGTCGGCATCTTTCTGCTCGGCCTCTCGGCCGCCACCTTCGCGCTGGCCCGCCATGCGTTCATGACCACTTTCGTGCCGCTGCAGTACCGCGCGCGTGCCCTGTCGACGCTCGGCGGAACCTTTCGGGCCGGTTGGTTCGTGGGCCCGTTCATCGCCGCGGGGCTCATCACCCTCACCTCGCAGGCCGAAGTCGTGTTCTGGGTGCACCTGATTGCCGCCGTCGCCGTGATCGTGATCTTGATGGTGATGCCCGACCCGACCTCGGGCGCCTCAGCACGAGCGAGCGCGCAGGGCACGCAGGAGGCCGAGGGCGAGCACGTCGTCGCGGAGGAGTCGCAGGGGCTGTTCCGCACGATCTGGAAATTTCGCGGGGTGCTGGTGCGACTCGGCACCGGGGTGGCGATCGTCGGTGCGCTCCGGGCGAGCCGCTCGGTCATCCTGCCGCTCTGGGCCGTGAGCCTCGGTCTTTCGGAGAGCACCACAGCCCTCATCATCGGTCTCGGCGGAGCCATGGACTTCGCGCTGTTCTATGCCAGCGGCCAGGTCATGGACCGGTTCGGTCGGCTCTGGAGCGTCGTGCCGTCGATGCTCGGCATGGGCATCGGACTCGTCGTTCTCTCGTTCACCCACGACCTGCAGAACGCGGTCGGCTGGTTCATCGGCGTGACGGTCGTCACCGGCCTCGCGAACGGCATCGGCAGCGGCATCCTGATGACCCTGGGCGCCGATCTGGCCCCGAAGAACGACCCAGCGCCTTTTCTCGGCGCCTTTCGATTCACGGGTGACGCGGTAACGGCGGCCGCTCCTCTGCTCGTGTCGCTTGTCGTCGCGGTCGCGACGTTGCCGCTCTCGACCGCGATCATCGGCGTTGTCGGCCTGCTCGGCGCGGGCCTCATGCTGCGCTATGTGCCCCGCTACGTTCCCCGCAGGCCCGGCCGGCCGTCGGCCTGATCCTGCATCGGCCTATTCACATTTCGGGCACCTGTTCAGGTTTCGGGCACGGCGGCCTCGCGGGCCTTCGCCCGTGCGCGCGAGCGCAGGTCGACGAGTCCGACGATGAGCGAGACCGTGATGAGAGAGATCGCGATCAGGATGCCGTTGCGGAAGCCCTCATGGTAGGCCGTGAGCTGGTCGGGGTCGGACGCGTCTCGGTACAGGGTCGCGAAGAATGTCGAGCTGACGGCAGCGACGCCGATGGCGGTTCCGACCCGCTGCCCGACCTGCGCCAGCGAGCCGGCGACACCCCCCTCGCTGACCGGAACCTCCGCGAGCGTGAGCGTCTGGTTGGGCGAGATCACGAGACCGCCTCCCGCTCCCGCGACGGCCATGGCGGCGGCCATCCACCAGATCGTCTCGTCTCGCGGGGTGAGCACGGCGGCGGCGAGAATGAGCGAGAAGCCGACGATCACGGTCGCCGTGCCGATGACGACCAGCTTGCGGCCATAGCGCTCGACGATGCGCCCGCCGATCAACGAGCTCGCCGCGGAGGTGAGCGCGAACGGGATGCTGACCATGCCCGCGAAGACGGGAAGCGCCCCGAGGCCCTGCTGCAGATAGAGAGTCGTGAGCAGGAACGTGCCCGGGATGGCCGCGAAGTACGCGGTCGCCACGAGGATGCCGTTGCGGTACGACGCGATGCGGAAGAGGGCGAAGTGCACCACCGGCGACTTGCCTCGGCGGGCGTAGTCGCGCTCCCAGAGCAGGAAGGCTGCCGTTCCGAGCACGAAGCCGACAAGCCAGAACCAGCGCTTCGGGTCGTCGCTCGGGCCACCCGTCGTGAACACGAACGGCACCATCACGCTGAAGACCGAGAATCCGAGCAGCACGATGCCGACGAGGTCGAGTTGCGTCTTCACCGTCGTGCCCTTCGGCTTCGTCGGCAGCAGGCGCAGCGCGAAGAACAGGGCGAGCAGTCCGAGTGGAATGTTCATCCAGAAAAGCAGTCGCCAGCCATCGGTCTCGCCGCCGATCGCGATCAGCAGGCCGCCGAGGGTCGGCCCGAACGCTGTCGCGACCCCGATCGTGGCGCCGAAGATGCCGAATGCACGCCCACGGGCGGTGCCCTGAAACAACTGCTGCACAAGCCCGAGCACCTGGGGCATCTGGATGCCTGCGGCGACGCCCTGCAGGATGCGCGCGACGAGCAGGAACCCGACCGATGGCGCGAGCGCGCACGCGAGGCTGGCAAGGGTGAAGGAGACGAGGCCGATCGAGAACAGGAGCTTGCGCGAGTAGATGTCGCCCAGGCGTCCGGCAGGAACCAGCGCGAGTCCGAACGCGAGGGCGTATCCCGCGACGATCAGTTGAAGTTCGGTCGACCCGGCTCCGAGCGCTTTCTCGATCGAGGGCAGGCCGACATTGACCTTCGACAGGTCGAGAATGGTGAGAGCGGCGACGCCGACGGCCACAGCGAATGCCTGCCACTTCGCCCGCTCGGTGAGTTCGGTCTGCGGGGTCGGTGAACTCGACGTCATGAGGTTCAACGCTACACCGCGCAAAGACGCCTTTTTCGGGGCCATTACGCTGGGCTCAGCGAAAGACCGAGCGCGCCACGGAGGTGACGTCGATCGGAAAACCGTCGGGCACGATGAGCGACAGCACGGCCGGGCGCCACGAGGCCGATAACGTGACCGTGGCGCTCCTGGCGTCGGTGGTCGTCGCCTCGATCACGGTGAGGTCGTCGAACGAGGTGGCCGATGGCGTGTCGGCGAGGTAGCCATCGACCGCGGCGGCGACGGACTGCGAATCGAGCAGCGGCACGACCGCGGAGTCGACGAGTTCGACCTCGTCGAGCGAGAAGGACTCGGCGCCCGCGAGCGCGGCGCCGTCGGCCAGCGTGAACAGTCTCGTGCGCTCGAGGTACAGGCTCGACGACGCGATCACCACGAGTACGACGAGCAGCGCGAGCGCGGCGTAGAAGATCGTGAGCAGCAGTGTCGAGCCCTCGTCGGAGCGACAGCGCACAATCAGTGCCGCCGCCCTCGCACGGGCACTGCGTCTCATGAGTGAAACCGGGAAACGGCCTGCGTTGCAGTGGCGACGAAGGGAATTCCTCCCGAGCCTTCCCGGCCGAGGAAGGCGGGCATCAGGGGCAGCGGAACGGACACACGTACGGTCACGGTGACATGGCCCGCCCGGGTGAGGCACGCATCCGGCACCGGCTCGCACGAGTACTCGACGGGAGCCACCCCGTCGGTGATGCCGAAGTCGGAGAACGCGATCGCGACCGCCTGCTGGGCCGCCGCCGCTGCCTGCTCGGTCGTGTCGGACTGGACGAAGACACGCGCCGCCTGGCGGGCCGCACCCTCTGCGGCGAACGCCGCGCCCTGCAGCACGGAGAGTGCCGTGATGAGGTAGACCAGCGGCACGAGAAGCAGTACGCCCGCGGTGATGAACTCGAGCGAGGCAGAGCCGTCGTCAGCCATCAAGCGTCTCCGCAGCGGCATGTCCGGTCACCTCCAATGATCTCGGGGGTCCGAAAGGTCCGACGAGAGGAAGGGGGGCGGATACTGTGACCCGTATCGCCGGCACACCGAGGTAATCGGAGTAGCCCGCGGTCACGTCGTCGGCGTAGTCGGCCCCGACAGCAAGGGCGATGAGCTGGCGGGTTCGATCTGCTCCGTCTTCGGGAGTGTTGCCCGCCAGCGCCGCGAAACGCGCCCCCTCTGACGCCGCATCGAGCACCGTGTTGCGCACATGAAGGGCGAAGGCCAGCTGAATGACCCCGAGGGTGAGGGCTGTGAGCAACACGCCGACGAGAACGAACTCGACGGCGGCCGAGCCCTCGTCTCGCCGCAGTCTGTGCGCGGCACTGCGCAGGGGCGAGGTGCCCACCGGTTCAGAAAGCCGTGACGCGGTCGATTGCCTGCTCGAAGACCTGGCTGAGCGCTGGCCCTGCGAGTCCCCAGATGATGATCACCAACCCCGCGGTCATCAGCGTGATCAGCACCCAGCCGGGCACGTCGCCCCTGTCGTCGCGCAGGTGGCGGGCGAGTCGAGCGGAAAGAAAGGACATCATTTACTCATTTCTGCGGTGTCGAGTGGAGCGGGTCAGCACGATTTTCACGGCAATGGCTACGGGTCTCGTCAGAAGCCCGTCTGAAGAACGACGATGCCCGGCCACACGGCGAACAGCACCGTCGTGGGCAGAATCACAAACACGAGAGGCACGAGCATCGTGACTTCTTTCTTGCCCGCGGCTTCGAGCAGGGCGCGCTTCGTGTCTTCCCTGGAATCCTGTGCCTGGGCACGAAGAACGTCGGACAACGGGGTTCCGCGATCGAGGGCGCCTGTCATCTGCTCGACGCAGCGAGTAAAGGCGGGAAGCGACAGGGCCTGCGCTCGGGCGTCGAGAGCTGCCACAAGACCGATGCCCGAATTGACATCGGCCACCACGACGCCGAACTCGCGTGCAAGTTCGCCACTCGAGACTCGGGCCACGCGCCGGAGGCCGTCGAGCACGGTCTCGCCCGCTGACAGACTGAGCGTCAAAAACTCGAGCACCGTCGGCAGCTCGCTGTCGATTCGCGCGATACGCCTGCGAGCAGCCGTTCGCAGCAGCAGATCGCGAGCCGCAATACCCACAGCGCCGAGCACGATGGGGATGGCGAGCTGCGTCATCACGGGAACGGACGCCGCGTATGAGGAGATGACGACGGCCACGGCCCCCGCGATCATGCCGACCACCCCGAACACGAGCTGCTGAGAGCGAAAGTACTCGACCGAGATCGACGATCGTGACTGTGCCAGTCTGCGCTCGATCTGCTCCGTGCCCCCGAGAACGCCATTGAGCACGTCGATGACCACGCGCGCCGGCGGCGAGAGAAGCACGCCGAAGAACGGCAACGGATCGCTCGACCTCCTCGACAAGAATTGCCGTGCACCGGCCGAGACGTCGACGAGATACGGAGCGGTGCGCTCGGATAGCGAGGGTCGTGACAGCCGGGGCGCCAGACTGGCCAACGACCACAGCCCGACACCGAGTACAACTCCCAGAATCAGGGCCCAGGCAACAGCGGCGCTCACGCGAACCACCGCTCTTCGTCGGGTATGCGTGCGATGACCAGCATGATCCTGTAGGCGACGACGCTGAGGCAGAGTCCGCCGACGATCAAGACCGCGCCGCCAGGACTGTTGTAGGCGGCTGCCGCCTCGGGACGTGTGGAGAGAAGCAACAGTACGATCCACGGAGCGGCGACGCCGAGCCGGGCCGCGTTCATCACCCAGGACTGCCGGGCCTCTACCTCGCTGCGAATCGCGGCGTCTTCCCTGAGGTAGCCTGAGAGACTCCGCAGCACCCTCGTGAGGTCGGAGCCACCGACCTCACGAGACATTCGCAGCGTCTCGAGGATGCGGTCGGCGGTGGGGTCGGCGAGGCGCGCTTTGAGCGCATCGAGGCTCACACCGAAATTGCCCGTCGTGCGGTACATCGCCTCGAACTCGGCGAACGCGACCCGGCTGGCAATGGGGCCGGCATGCGCGAGCGTGCTGACGCTGTCGGGAAGGGCGACACCGCTGCGCACCGCCGACACCAGGTGGTCTACGGCATCAGGCCACACGGTGTGACTGGCCCGCCGACGAGCACGGCCACGCTGGCGCACCACGGTGATGGGCAGCAGAGCTCCGACCGCGAGCGCCGCGGCGTCGAGGGCGAGTACCGAGAGCGAGGCTTCGGCGACAGCCGCGGTGACCAGCCCCAGGCACGCGCTTATGGCGATGAATACGGAGACGGGGACCCTCTCGAACCCGGCTCGATCGAGAAGGGCGCGGAGGCGGCCGGCACGTGCTGGATGCCCCGAGCCGGTCGACGCGGGCCAGAGGGCGGGGGCCACGCACAGCACGATTCCGAGTCCGAGCAGGAGGCCGAGCGCCGTGCTCATCGGTTGCCCCGCGCCAACACGATCGATGGGTCGAGACCGGCCGAGCGGAATTTCGCCAGCTTCGTCGGGTATCCGCCGGTTGCGACAAGCTCATCACCGTCGAGGGCGAAGATCGTACTGGCCTCGATGACTCCGCCCTGGCCGGTCGAGCCGGCAAGATTGCCACTCGGCGCGAGGATCTCGACGATCCTCCGGACTCCTCGCTTGTCCATCTCGCAGTGGATGACGATATCGATGCACGATGCCACAGTGGGCGTCACGAAGGCCGCATCGATGTTGCGCCCCGCGAGGAGGGGCAGGGTGCACAACTTGACGAGGGCATCGCGCGCGCTGTTGGCATGGATACTGCACGCGCCGGGCAACCCTGAGTTCAACGCGATGAGCAGATCGAGGCTCTCGGCTTCGCGTACCTCTCCGACGATGATGCGATCGGGTCGCATGCGTAACGCCTCCTTGATGAGCCGGCGCAGCGTGATCTCTCCCGTGCCCTCGAGACTCGCCTGCCTGCATTGCATCGAGACGACGTCACGAGCCGTGAGATCGAGTTCGAATGTCTCCTCGACGGTGACGATCCGGTCGCTGGCGCGCGCGACCGACAAGAGCGCGTTGAGCAAGGTGGTCTTGCCGCTCTGCGTGGCCCCCGAGACCAGGATGTTCTGGTTCGCGAGCACGCACATCCGCAGGAACTCGGCAGATTGCTGGGTGAGTGCCCCGAGGGTGACGAGTTGGTGCAGATCGCGGATGCGCCGGGCGAATTTTCGGATGTTCACCGCCAGGTGCGCGCGGGTGACGTCGGGAATCACCACGTGGAGCCGGCTGCCGTCGGGAAGTGACGCGTCGACGAAGGGCGAGCTGAGGTCGACGCGTCGGCCCGAACTCTGCAGCATTCGCTCGACGAGCTCGCGCACCTCCAGATCGGACAACACCACGTTCGACAGCTCGGACACCCCGTTGCGGGCGATGAACACCTTGCTCGGCGCGTTGATCCAGATCTCTTCGATGCTCGCGTCGTCGAGCAGGGGCTGGAGCGCACCGAATCCCGTGAGCGATGCCACGACCTGCCGGGTTGCGACCGTCTCATCGGCCAGCAGAGGGGCGCCGCCGCCCAGCGCCCGCTCGGTGTAGCTTCGTACCTCGTCGTCGACGAAGCGCCGTGCGAGGCCCTCGTCGGAGGCGAGGTCGACACCCTCACGGCGCACTCGATCGCGCACACGCTCGGTGATCAGCTGCACGGCGTTCGCCACTCGCATTCTCCTGTCGCTCGGCCTCGACAGACATGATGCCCCGAAACGCCGAAGCCCCGCGAAAGTTATCCACAGGGCTTCGGAGCGAACGTGAATGCGGACTACTCGTAACGCAGCGATTCGATCGGATCCTGCCGCGCCGCGCGAAGCGCCGGGATCGTTCCGGCCAGGAACGCGATGCCCATGACGACGAGGATGATGACTGCGATCGACGCGGGGTCGAAAGCGATCAGGGTGAGCCCCGGCAACGCCGACAGCAGCCCGTTGGCCAGGATCCCGTTCAGTGCGGTGCCCGCGAGAATCGCACCGATCGCTCCGATCGCGCTGCCGAGGAATCCGATGAACACGGCCTCGAGGCTGAACAGTCCGAACACTCGTCCACCGCCCATGCCCATGGCTTTCATCAGTCCGATCTCCCGGGTGCGCTCCTGCACGCTCATCAGGAGTGTGTTCACGATGCCGAACCCCGCCGCGATGAGCGCGATCACCGCGAAGCCGTTCAACACCAGCACGATCGCATCGATGATCGTCTTGAACGACCCGATCTGGTCTTGCACTGTCGAGGCGTCGTAGCCGATCTCTTTCAGCTCGTTCTTGATCGTCGAGACCTGATCGTCGGATGCGGCGGCATCGAATCGCACGCTCACCGACGCGTAGCTGTCCTTCGTCGAACGGCTGAGGCCCACGGACTGCGCGTCGTAGAGTGCCGTCGTCAGCGCGTCGTTCGCCGTGATGCTCGACGTGCCCAGCAGCCCGGCCTCCGCGACGCCGGTGACCGTCGCCTCGACGGTGCTCGACGCACCCGTCTGGTCGGTGATTCCGAACGTCACGACCTTGCCGATCGCATCCGAATCGCTCGAGAAGCCGAGCGGCTCGACATACGACACGGGCAGGGCGACCTCGAACGCGTCGCCGATGCTCTCGGGTTCTGCTCCTGCCGCCAGGTCGAGGCTCATGCCCGACACGAACCCGCCGATCGACGCCTGGTACCGAGTGCCGCCGTCGTATTCGATGTAGTTCGGTCGCGCGGTCAGCACAGGCTCCACCGATTCGACACCCGGCACAGCCCGGAGACGATCGAGCTGGTCGGCCGTGATCGCCTCGACCGTGGTTCCCGGCCTGCCCGAGGCGCTCACGACGTTGGTGGTGTCGGGCTCGTACTTCGCGGGCCCGTCTGTCGTGTCCTCGGCAGTCTTCGTGACCGTCATCACGTCATCGGCACTGATCGAGGCGACCGTCGTATCGATGTAGCGGTTGACGCCTGTTCCGACCCCACTCGTCAGCGCCAGGGTGAAGGCTCCGATGAAGATGGCCAGCACGGTGAGGGTCGTTCGGGTCTTGCTGCGGAACGTGTTGCTGATCGCCGATCGGATCAGATCGAGGCCGTTCATGCGCTTTCCCCCCTGCGGTCGACGATGAGTCCGTCTTTGATGACGACACTGCGGTCGGTCTGCGCAGCCAGGTCGTCGTCGTGCGTCACGACGATCAGCGTGATGCCGGTGCGTCGGTTGAGGTCGAACAAGATGTCTTCGACGACCGCTCCCGTCGCCGTGTCGAGGTTGCCCGTCGGCTCGTCGGCGAAGATCACGCGCGGGTCGTTCACGAGCGCCCGGGCGATCACGACGCGCTGCTTCTGCCCGCCCGACAGGTCGGTCGCCCGGTTCTTGGCCTTGTCGGCGAGCTCGAGGCGTTCGAGCGCCTCCATTCCGCGGCGCCTGCGCTCTGTGCCTCCGATTCCGGCGATTCGCAGCGGCAGCGTCACGTTGTCGAGTACCGAGGTGTTCGGCGTGAGATAGAACTGCTGGAACACGAAGCCGAAGGTCTGGTTTCGGGTGCGGTTGAGCGTGCGTCCTCCGAGAACGCCGGCGTCGCGGCCGCTGAGTTCGACTGCGCCGGTCGATGGCTTGTCGAGCAGCGCGAGCAGATGCATCAGGGTCGACTTGCCCGATCCGCTCTTGCCGACGATCGAGATCGACTCGCCCTCCTCGATGTCGAGGGACACCCCTTTCAGGGCGTCGAAGCGGGCCGCTCCTCGACCGTAGGACTTCGTGACGTCTCGCGCCGCGAGAACCGGAACCGGCATAGTTTCTCCTGTGCTGTCTGCACGTGCGTTGTGCACGATCACTCCAGATTGGCCGCGAAACGGATCCGCGTCGTCACCCCGGCACGGCATCTTCGACTACCACGAACGTGGGACGCGCACGAGAGGCCCGGACTGCGAGACTGGACAGCAGCGAGACGAGTCAGGGGAGGTACGCGAATGATGTCTGGTTTTCGGAGAGCAGCTCCCGTGCCGTTCGAGTCGCCCCTGCCCGTTCGGCTTCGCTGGATCCCGTCGGCCCTCGCGATCATCGTCGTCTGCGTTCCGGTGCTCGTCGCATCCCGCCGCGAAACCGCGCCCGGTGGCGGAGCGTCAGGTGAAGCCACGCCGGCCATTCTGCTGACCTCGGCGCTGGTCGCCACGGCCCTCGTCGCCGTGCTGGTGCTTCGCACACGTTCGCCCCGAAGCACCGCGGCCGCCGCGATCGCCGTAGCCTCCGCCGTCGAGCTGCTCTCCCACCTCGGACTCGTCGGCACCGGGCCGGTCGTCGCGTCGATTCTGACCGTCATGATCACCGTGTTCGGCGTCGGATCTCGCCAGGGCCGCACCCCCGCGCTGATCCTGGCGGGTGCCGCCGCCGGGGCGATCGGCGCGGTACTGATTCTCGCGCCGCCGGCCGAATCGCGCGGCATCCAATCGCTCATCCTGCTCGTCGCCCTGGTGGGGCTGGCCGCCACCGGTGGGGTCGCGCAGCACAACGGGCGCGCCTTCATCCAGGCGATCACCGAGCGCGCACGACGCGCGGAGGAGACCCGCGAGTCCGAGGCCGAGCGGCGCGTGGCCGAGGAGCGACTCGCCATCGCCCGCGACCTGCACGACGTGATGGCCCACCAGATCGCGGTGATCAACCTGCACGCCGCCTCGGCCTCGCAGGCGTTGCGCACACGACCGGATGACGCCGAACGCTCGCTCGGCATCGTTCGAGAGGCGGCTCGCACTGTGCTCAAAGAAATAGGCAGCCTCTTGACTGTGCTGCGCTCGTCAGACGGCGCTCACCCGGGCGCACTGGCACCGACTCCGGGCCTCTTACACCTTCCCCAGCTGCTCGACGCGTTCTCGAAGGCGGGACTGGTCGTCGAGCAGAGAACGGTCGGCACCCCGGTCGAGCTCGATTCGCTGCGAGACATCGTTGCTCACCGCGCACTGCAGGAGGGGCTGACGAACGCCCACAAGCACGGCGGCGACGGCAGCGCCCTCGTGCAGCTCGAATACGCATCCGACGGCCTCGAGATCTCCGTCACCAACGTGACGAGGCTTCGGCGCGACGACCGCATCGTCGTCGCGGTCGGGCACGGCCTCGTCGGCGTGCGCGAGCGCGTCTCCTCGGTGGGGGGAAGCCTCGAAACGTCGTTCGGCCCAGGCCCGGTGCACCGCTTCGTCGTGCGCCTCCCGTTCGACACCTCCGACGTCGACGCCTCCCACGTCGACACCTCCCACGTCGACGCCTCCCACATCGACGCCTCCCGTGCCGACACCTCCCAATCGAAGGACCCCTCGTGATCTCCGTGGTGCTCGCAGATGACCAGGCGCTCATCCGCACCGCCGTCTCCGAACTGGTGTCGCATGCCGACGGTTTCACCGTCGTCGGCGAGGCGTCCACGGGCCTCGAGGCCGTGGCCATGGTTCGCGCGATCCGTCCCGATGTCGTGCTCATGGACATCCGGATGCCCGTGATGGACGGGCTGCAGGCGACCGAGGCGATCTGTGCCGACCCCGAACTCGCGGGTACTCGCATCCTGATTCTGACCACCTTCGAAGAAGACGAATACGTGCTGCGCGCTCTGCGCGCAGGCGCCAGCGGGTTTCTCGGAAAGGGCACCGAGGCCGATGCACTCATGGCCGCGATCCGCACAGTGCACGATGGCGAGGCGCTGTTGTCACCGAAGGCCACGCGCGCCCTGATCGATCGCTACCTGTTGCCGGCCGAGCCGACGTCGCAGGCCGTGCCCGACGAACTGGTCCTGTTGACGGAGCGCGAACGCGAGATCCTTCTCCTCGTGGGCATCGGCCTCTCGAACGGCGAGATCGCCTCGCGCCTGGTGATTTCGCCGCAGACCGCCAAGACGCACGTCAACCGCATGATGACGAAGCTGGGCGCCCACGACCGCGCGCAGCTGGTGATCGTCGCCTACGAATCGGGCCTGTTGGTGCCGGGGCGAGCCTGATCACCGCGTCGCCGATACACTGGAGCTGCTCTGCGGGAGTGGTGGAATTGGTAGACACGCAGGATTTAGGTTCCTGTGCTTTCGAGCGTGAGGGTTCAAGTCCCTTCTCCCGTACTCCTCGTTCGTCCGCGTCGCTCCGCGGCCCGCGGGGGTACTCTTGATGCACACAGACACTTGTCCGCCGCCGACCGGCCTCGACCTGACCCGCCGACGACTGGAGCCCACTTGACACACGCCGCACTCATCCCCTGGCTCGATCCGGAGACGCTCATCGCGGGCTTCGGCCCCCTGGCCCTCGTGGGCGTGTGCCTCATCATCTTCGCCGAGACGGGCCTGCTGATCGGCTTCCTGTTTCCCGGCGACACGCTGCTCGTCATCACGGGCCTCCTCACCTTCGCGGGAACGATCAAGATCGACATCTGGTGGGTGTGCCTCGCCGTCGGATTCGCGGCGTTCCTCGGCGGCGAGGTCGGATACCTCATCGGGCATCGCTTCGGGCCGCGCATCTTCGAACGCAAAGAGTCCGGCATCTTCAGCATCAAGAACGTCGAGCGCACCAACGCGTTCTTCGCCAAGTACGGCGCCTTCGCCGTCATCCTGGCTCGCTTCGTGCCCATCGTGCGCACCTTCGCGCCGATCGCCGCGGGCGTCGGACACATGAACTACCGCAAGTACTCCCTGTACAACCTGATCGGCGCGGTCATCTGGGGCGCCGGCGTCACATACGGAGGCTTCGTTCTCGGATACATTCCTCCCGTCGCAGACTTCGTCAAGGAGTACATCGACGTCATCCTGCTCGCCGCGGTCGCGGCGACGCTCATCCCCACGATCTGGCACTACGTGCAGTCGACGATGAAGGCTCGAAAGGCCAATGCTGCGGGGACCGACCAGTCCAGCGCAGACACGGCGCTCGATCCCGACGTCTTCGACCGCAAGCCGGAGGCCTAGGAAGCACGCACCTATGTACAGAACCAACTACGCGTCCTCGCTCACCCGCCAGGACGTGGGCCTCGAAGTCATGCTCTCCGGGTGGGTCGCACGCATCCGCGACCACGGCGGCGTGGCGTTTCTTGACCTCCGCGACTCCTCCGGCATCGCCCAGGTCACGTTTCGAGACGAGCTTGTGGCCACGGCCGAGAGCCTGCGAGTGGAGTCCGTGGTGACGGTCAGAGGAATCGTTCGCGAGCGCCCCGCCGGCAACATCAACAGCAGCATCGCATCCGGCGAGGTCGAGGTCGAGGCGACGAGCCTCGAGGTGCTGGCCGCCAGCGACGTCCTCCCCTTTCAGCTCGACGACGAACCGGGTGAAGAAACACGCCTCGCGTACCGCTACCTCGACCTGCGTCGGGAGAGCGCCGCGTACCCGCTCAAGCTCCGCTCGAAGGTGTCGGCCGCCGTGCGTTCGGTCCTCGTCGACGAGGACTTCGTCGAAGTCGAGACTCCGACCCTCACCCGCTCGACGCCCGAGGGAGCACGGGACTTCCTGGTGCCGGCACGACTGAAGCCCGGCACGTTCTACGCCCTGCCGCAGAGCCCTCAGCTGTTCAAGCAGCTCCTGATGGTCGGCGGCTTCGAGAAGTACTTCCAGATCGCCCGCTGCTACCGCGACGAAGACTTTCGCGCCGACCGTCAGCCCGAGTTCACCCAGCTCGACGTCGAGATGAGCTTCGTCGACCAAGACGAGGTGATCGCGCTCGCCGAGAAGGTGCTTCGAGCAATGTGGCGCACGATCGACGTCGAGCTCCCTTCAACGCTTCCTCGCATGACCTACGCCGAGGCGATGCGTCGTTTCGGCTCCGACAAGCCCGACCTGCGTTTCGCGCTCGAACTCGTCGAATTCACCGACTACTTCGCTGAGAGCGATTTCGCCATCTTCCAGGCGCCCTACGTGGGTGCGGTCGTCATGCCCGGTGGCGCCGGCCAGGCGCGTCGCGCCCTCGACGCGTGGCAGGAATGGGCGAAGCAACGCGGAGCAAAGGGCCTGGCGTATGTGCTCGTCGGGGAAGACGGCGAACTCCGTGGCCCCGTCGCCAAGAACCTCTCCCAAGAAGAGCGCGCAGGACTCGTGGCGCACGCCGGAGCACAGCCCGGCGACTGCATCTTCTTCGCGGCCGGCGCCGTGAAAGCATCCCGCGGTCTTCTCGGCGCGCTTCGCGGCGAGATCGCAGCCCGCCAGGGGCTCATAGATCCGAGCGCCTGGGCGTTCACCTGGGTGGTCGACGCACCGCTGTTCGAACCCGCCGGTGACGCGGTCGCGAGCGGCGACGTGGCGATCGGTGCCGGCGCCTGGACCGCGGTTCACCACGCGTTCACCTCCCCCAAGCCCGAGTTCATCGACACGTTCGACTCCGACCCCGAATCGGCCCTGTCGTACGCCTATGACATCGTCTGCAACGGCAACGAGATCGGGGGCGGCAGCATCCGCATTCACACGCGTGAACTGCAGGAGCGCGTCTTCGCCGTCATGGGCATCAGCCCCGAAGAGGCGCAGGAGAAGTTCGGCTTCCTGCTGCAGGCATTCGCGTTCGGAGCCCCGCCCCATGGCGGATTCGCCATGGGCTTCGACCGGGTGGTCTCGCTCCTGGCCGCGACCGACTCTATCCGCGACGTCATCGCGTTTCCCAAGTCGGGTGGCGGCAACGACCCGCTCACGGGTGCGCCCGCTGAACTCGAGACCGTTCAGCAGGTCGAGCTCTATCGCACGCTCGGGGTGCAGACGCTGCCCCAGAAGTAGCATCGGGGCGAGTACGCCTGCGCTCATGGATGCAGGTGTTCCTCATGCTCGGCGTGCTCGGCGGGTTCCAACTGGAATGTCGAGTGCTCCACGTCGAAGTGCGCAGACAGGCAGCTCGAGAGTTGATCGAGCAACCTGCCCGATTCTCCGCGTTCGAACACCGACTGATTCACTACGACGTGAGCCGAGAAGACGTTCTTGCCCGTCGTGACCGCCCAGACATGCACGTCGTGCACGTCGACGACGCCGTCTTTCGCGAGGATATGACTGCGGATCTGCGCGACGTCGGTCTCGACCGGCGTCTGCTGCAGCAGCACCCGGATGACGTCGCGCAGCAACGCGACGGCGCGCGGAATGATCATGGCCGCGATCACGAGCGAGGCGATTGCGTCGGCGGGAGCGAATCCTGTCGTCAGGATCACGATCGAGGCGACGATGACCGTCACAGACCCGACCAGGTCGCCGAACACCTCGAGGTACGCCCCGCGCATGTTCAGCGACGTGCTCGCTCCGCCTCGCAGGAGCATCAGTGCGCCGAAGTTGGCGACCAGACCGATCACTGCGACGACCAGCAGCGGCACCGGGCTGATCTCGAAGTCGTGCGGCGTGACGAGTCGCGGGATCGCCTCGACGGCGACGAAGACCGCGACACCGATCAACAGGAGGCCGTTGAACAGGGCGGCGAAGACCTCGGCCCGCTGGAAACCGAAGCTGTGCCGCTCGGTGGCGGGCCTGGCCGCAATGACGGTTGCGACGAGCGCCACGACCAGCCCGATGAGGTCGGATGCCATGTGCCCCGCGTCGGCGAAGAGCGCCAGCGAGCGCGTGGCCACCGCGCCGACGACCTCGACGAGCAGTACCGTCGCGACGATGGCGATCGCCCATCCGAGGCGGGTGCGGTTCGTCGTGGCCGAGGCGTGGTCGTGCGAGGCGTGCGAGTGTGTGTCGGTGCCAGCCATCGTTCCTCCAGCGTAGGCATCCCGCGAGCCATACGCCTAGCGCCTCCGCTAGTTGGAAATGACGCTCATTCTCAACACGGGGATCAGCTCCCGAAATGCCCTGCTGCGATGGCTGTCGGCGTTCTTCTGCTCGGCCGACAATTCGGCCGCAGAGACGTCGGATCCGTCGGGCACGAAGATCGGGTCGTAACCGAAGCCGTTCTCGCCGCGCGGCGCATCCGCGATTCGGCCACGCCACTCGCCGACGGCCAGATGCTCGCTCGCCGCACGATCGACCTGCTCGGGCACCACGACAGCGATCGTGCACGAGTACCATGCGGTGCGATGCGGGTCGCGGATGTCGGCGAGCTGGTCGAGCAGCAGATCGAGGTTGGCCTGGGCCTCGCGACCGTGGCCCGCCCATCGGGCGGAGAATATTCCGGGGGCTCCGCCCAGCACGCCGACGCAGACGCCGGAGTCGTCGGCCAGGGCGGGCAGGCCTGTATGCGCGGCCGCGGCACGAGCCTTGAGCAGAGCGTTGTCGGCAAAGGACACGCCGTCCTCGATGGGCTCCGGGCCGTCGTAGGCGACGATCTCGAGTTCGGGGATCTCGGTGGCCAGAATCGCCTGGAACTCGTCGACCTTGTGCGCGTTGTGCGTCGCCAGAACGACGCGGATGCTCATTCGCCCGATCCGAGGACCGTCGCCTGAATCCGGGCGAGCTCCGCCGTGCCCGCCAGGGCGAGATCGAGCAGCGCGTCGAGCTCGGCGCGATCGAACGGTGCACCCTCCGCCGTGCCCTGCACCTCGACGAACAGCCCGCGTCCCGTGACCACGACGTTCATGTCGGTCTCGGCGCGCACATCTTCGACGTAGGCGAGGTCGAGCATGGGCTCGCCGTCGATGATGCCGACCGACACGGCCGAAAGGCTGTCGATGAGCGGCTGCGACTTCTGGCCGATGAACTTCTTGGTGCGGGCCCACTCGATCGCGTCGACCAGGGCGACGTAGGCCCCCGTGATGGCCGCCGTGCGCGTGCCGCCGTCTGCCTGCAGCACATCGCAGTCGATCACGATCGTGTTCTCGCCGAGGGCCTTCATATCGACGACGGCGCGAAGACTGCGGCCGATCAAGCGGGAGATCTCGTGGGTGCGACCGCCGATCTTGCCTTTTACCGCCTCCCTGTCCATGCGGTCGTTCGTCGAGCGGGGAAGCATCGAATATTCGGCCGTGACCCAGCCCTGGCCCTTGCCCTGCTTCCAGCGCGGAACGCCGTTGGTGAAAGAGGCGGTGCAGAGCACGCGAGTCTTGCCGAACGAGATGAGCGCAGACCCCTCGGCCTGGTCGCTCCAGCCGCGCTCGATGGTGACGGGGCGCAACTGCTGTGCGCTACGGCCGTCTTTGCGGATCTCTTCAGACATGGTGGGTCTCCAGTGGTTCAGCGGATGGGGGAAAGTGGGATGACGCCGGTCTCGACCAGTTCGACGGTCGACACCTGTCGGCCGAGCATGAGGTCGGCCAGGCGCATGAATTCGCCGGCGTCGTCTGCGGTCGCCTCGTACCGGTGCACGGGCGGGGTTGCCGAGGTACGCTCGATGCCTCGGTTGACGAGCTCGCGGAACACGTCGTTCGCCGTCTCCGTGTCGCTCGAAACGAGGCGCACGCCGTCTCCCATCACGTAGGAGATGGCGCCTTTCAAAAACGGGTAGTGCGTGCATCCCAGAACGAGCGTGTCGATGTCGTGTTCACGCAGCGGTGCCAGGTAGCGCTCGGCCACCGCGAACAGTTCGCGGCTCGTCGTGTCGCCCGCCTCGACGAACTCCACGAAGCGCGGGCAGGCCTGGGTGAACAGCTCGAGGTGGGGCGCTGCGGCGAACGCGTCGTTGTACGCCCTCGACCGGATGGTTCCCTCGGTTCCGATCACACCGACTCGGAGGTTTCTCGTCGACGACACGGCCGCGCGGACGGCCGGCTGGATGACCTCGACGACGGGAACGGAATAGCGTTCCCGCGCATCACGCAGCATGGCGGCGGAAGCGGTATTGCACGCGATGACGAGCATCTTGACATCCTGGGCCACGAGGGTGTCGAGCGCCTCGAGGGCGAATTTCCTGACCTCGGCGAGGGGACGCGGTCCATACGGCGAACGGGCCGTGTCTCCGATGTAGGTGATGGACTCCCGGGGCAGCTGGTCGCGAATGGATCGGGCCACGGACAAGCCGCCGACGCCGGAGTCGAAGACTCCGATCGGCGCATCACTCACCCCCCAAGACTACTGCGCGTGAGGGCCGCGGATATGCTTGCCGAGTGACCGCCGCCTCCTCGCTTCTCACCGACCGTTACGAACTCACGATGCTCGATGCGGCCATCCAGGCCGGCACGCACGAGCGGCAATGCGTTTTCGAGGCATTCGCTCGCCGACTGCCGCAGGGCCGGCGCTACGGAATCGTGGCGGGCACCGGCCGCCTGCTCGAACTCATAAAGGCCTTCCGGTTCGGGGATGCAGAACTCGACTGGCTCGCGCAAAAAGGCGTCGTTCGCACGGCGGCCCTCGACTGGTTGGCCGACTACCGCTTCCGCGGAACCATCTCGGGGTACAGGGAGGGCGAGGTCTACTTTCCCAACTCCCCCATCCTCGTCGTCGATTCGACGTTCGCCGAGGGAGTCATCCTCGAGACGCTCATTCTGAGCGTTCTCAACTACGATTCCTCGGTGGCCAGCGCGGCGTCGCGCATGGTCTCGGCCGCAGCGGGTCGTCCTCTCGCCGAGATGGGATCGCGACGCACCGGGGAGTGGTCCGCCGTCGCGGCGGCGCGAGCCGCCTACATCGCCGGCTTCGTCGCGACGTCGAATCTCGAGGCGGGCCGCAGTTGGGGTATTCCGACGATGGGCACCGCGGCCCATTCGTTCACGCTCCTCCATGACAGCGAGGAGGCGGCCTTCAAGGCGCAGGTCGATGCGCTGGGCCCATCGACGACACTCCTCGTCGACACCTTCGACGTGCACCGGGGCGTCGAGCTGGCCGTACGCGTCGCCGGCCCCGAGCTGGGAGCTGTGCGACTCGACTCGGGTGACCTGCCGTCGCTGGTCACAGCGGTGCGCAGTCAACTCGATTCGCTCGGCAATCCCGACACCAAGATCACGGTCACCAACGACCTCGACGAGTACACCATCGCCGCACTGGCCGCGTCTCCCGTCGACTCCTACGGCGTCGGAACGTCGGTCGTCACCGGCTCGGGGTCTCCGGCCGCCGGCATGGTCTACAAACTGGTGGCCCACAAGAATTCCGAAGATGAGTGGGTCTCCGTCGCCAAGAAATCTGCTGAGAAGGCGACGGTCGGTGGGCGCAAGCATCCTGTCCGCAGAATGAACGCCTCGGGCCGCGCGACGACCGAGGCCATCCACGTGGGCGAGTCGTCCGAGTCGGCCGAGCGCGGTCGTGCCCTCCTCGTGACCCTCATCGACCAGGGAACCGTCGACCCGCAGTACGTCGGCCCCGGAGGCGTGGAACTCGCGCGTGTGCACCGGGCTGATTCCATCGCCGAGCTCCCCGACCAGGCCTTCCGACTCGGCCGAGGAGAGCCGATCATCCCCACGCTCTACGTGTGATCGGCTCGAACCGTCACTCGGGCTTGAGTCCCTCGTAGATCCGCTTGCAGTCGGGGCACACCGGAAACTTCTCGGGGTCTCGGCCGGGCAGCCACTTCTTGCCGCAGAGCGCCTTGACCGGCTTGCCGGTCATAGCCGATTCGAGAATCTGCTCTTTCTTCACGTAGTGCGAGAACCGCTCGTGGTCACCCGGTTCGATCTGCTCCTGTTCGAGCAGCTCCTCGAGTTCGCGATCGAGGGTCGACGTGCCACCCCCCTCACGCGGCGCGCCGGGTTCGGCGATACTTGCGGTCGGACGGGCTGCGAAAACAGAACTCATGCATCCAGTCTAATTTCACCCGGCACCGCACCGACCCTGCATCAACTCGGTGCGTCCACGCCGGGTCGTGCGGTCAGTTGCGCAAGGCGGCGGCCAGGATGTCTGGGCCGCGGCGGTCGAAGACGGCGCCCCCGACGACCGTGCCGACGATGAGCACGACTACTCCGGCACCGGCGCCCCACCACAGCGACGGCCAATAGGCAGAATCGTCGCCGAGAAGGCCGAGGATGGCGTAGGAGGCCGACGGTGCCGCTACGAGAGCCGTCAGCAACACGAATCCGATCTGCACGACGAAGCCTGTACCTCCCCCGACCTGCGGTTGCGAGAACGGCCCATCGCCCGGGCGCACCGCCGGATACGGGAATAGGGACGACAGGAGGTTTCCGACACCGAGCCCGGCAAGCAGAAGCACGGTGCTGACGCCGAGAAGGGCCGGCAGCGTCGCGAAGTCATCGACGAAGAACGCGGCTGCGACCGATCCGACCGCGATGAGGGGTACCCCCATTGCGAGTACCGGAACGACGCGGCCGAATCGGTCGGCGAACCCGACGCGGCTGGCCGACACATGCATCCATACGGCCGAATTGTCGAGAGCCACGTCGTTGTGCACCGAGAATGCCAAGGTCGCGCAGAGCGCGGGCACTGTGAGCAGCACGAGGTAAGTGAGCGGAATGCCGGCGATGACGAACGCCAAGAACACGACGACGAGGAATCCGAAGACGCCGATGACCGGAACCGGGTAGCGCGCATCCCGTGCCCAGTAGGTGAAGCTGCGTGCCGCGACGGCGCCCGTTCGTGTGGATGGTGTTCGCGCGAACCAGCCGAGGTGCGCGTGCTCCCGCTCGGGTGCGTCGCGCTCTGCGGTGACGAGCACCCGTGCGACCAGCGCTCTCCACGAGAACCAGAGCACAGCGATGAACGCGAGGCTGATCGCGAATTTGATCGTGACCTCGCCGCCAGAAACTCCTGTGGCGGCATCGGCCGGCAGCGCCCAGGCTGCACCGAGCGGGCTCCACGCCAGAGCGTCGGCTGCGGCGTGGGCTAGACCCGACCCGCCTCGACTGACGTTGACGCTGACCCAGAGGACGATGGCCGGAGAGGCCAGCACAAGCACGAGTACCGCAAGAAGCGCGGCCGTCTCCCGCGATCGTCGCGTGGCGAGACCGATAGCGGCAAGCAGCGACGTAACCCGGGATGCGAGCACGACCGTGGCTAGTGCGAGGAGTGCTGCGAGAATCGCGAGCAGTATGGTGCCCGCGTTCTGCGACCAGACGGGCACCGTGAACGCCGCCGCGACGATCGTGAGCAGCACGGGCACACTGATCGCGCCGGCGATGGCCAGGCCCCGGGCGAGCGTCGCCGCGGGAATACCGAAGAGCGCGAACCGTCGAGGGTCGAGAGAATCGGGAACCGACGAGACGAGCGGTCCGACGATGAAGGCCAGAACCACGAGCGAGCCGCCGAGAATGACCGCCGTACGCGCATCGTCGGAGCCAGGGGCCAATGACGAAAGACCCGTGATGCAGAAGAACGTGAGTGCCACACCGATGACCGCAGCCACGACGACGCCGACGTTCTGCTGTGCAGTGCGGTCGAAGGTGTTGCCGAGAATCCTCAACCTCAGTGTGACGAATTCAGCAACCATTCCATGCCTTCCGCTGCCTTGCGCCCGCCGGCGAGCTCGACGAAGCGGTCTTCCAGCGTGCCGTCGCGCCTGACCTCGTCGACCGTGCCCTGGGCCAACACCTGCCCCTGCACGATGATGGCGACGCCGTCGCACACTCGCTGGATCATGTCCATGCTGTGGCTCGACAAGACGACTGTTCCACCGGTCTCGACGTACTTCTGAAGAATCTCGATCACATTCGCCGCAGACACGGGATCGACGGACTCGAACGGTTCGTCGAGGATCAGAATGCGGGGGGAATGGATCATGGCGGCGGCGAGGGCGATCTTCTTCGTCATGCCCGCGGAATAGTCGGTGACGAGACGGCCGAGCGCGTCTTCAAGGCCGAACGCGGCCGCGAGGTCGTCGCTGCGCTCACGCACGGACGCGTTGTCGAGGCCCCGAAGCGTTCCCGCGTAGTAGAGCAATTGCCGTCCGGTTAGACGGTCGAACAGACGAAGGCGATCGGGAAGAACGCCGATGATCTTCTTAGCCTCGGACGGATTCGCCCATACGTCGACCCCGTTTATCGAGATCGTGCCGGAGTCGGGGCGCAGGAGCCCGGTGACCATCGAGAGAGTCGTCGTCTTGCCGGCACCGTTTGGTCCGACGATTCCGTAGAACGATCCCTGCCGGACCTCGAGGTCGATGCCGTCGACGGCGGTGGTGCTGCCGAACCTCTTGACGAGTCGATCGATAGAGAGCACGACGGGCTGCTGCGCGCGCAAGGCGGCACGCTCGGCGGCTTCGGCCGCGGCCAGCGCCGCTGCCTTCTTCTGTGCAGCGGTGAGCCTGACGGGCTTGGCCACCGGCTTCGTGACGGGCGCGCTGATCGGCGCGGTCGCGGGGTCGAGAACGATGGGGGCATCGGATGCCGAGGGGGCTGCCTTGGCGCGCGGCGCGGCGGGCTTGCGCGGTGCGCGCGGCGCCGAAGGGACCCGTGCCGTCGAGGACGACGCCCGAGGAGTCGCCGATGTTCGGGCACGGGGAGAACGCGGCGCAGCGGGCCGGGACTTCGTGGCGGATTCAGCCACCGCGACGATTTCGATCTCGTCGGTCGACGCGGGCGGGTTGGTGGTCTGCACGACGTCGTTCTCAACCCCGCCCTCGGCGGGGCCATCAACCATCGCATGCCGGGCCGATGCGTCTTCGGCAGCTACGTCGCCTTCCACCGCGTTGTCGGCCATGTCGGTCGAAGACTGGAGCGTCACGTCGTCCTCTTTGCTGGGTGCGCCGACCGGGTCGACGCGTAATTCGGCAGGCTTCACCGGTGGGGCTGGGGTGCGCGGCTTCGCCGTGCGCGACGGGCGGACCGTCGTGGTGGGCCGCACCGCACCCGCTGAACGAGGTGTCGACGTTCTCGCGGGCTGAGACTTCTTTGTTGGCTTCGTTGTTGTAGAGGGTCTGGCGTTTTGCGGCTCTGCCTTGCGGACGCTGGTCGCGGATTCTGTTGCGGGGGTACGGAATTCCTCGTTCAACTCGTCGCTGCCTGCTCCCCCGGTGGCGGAAATACCTGACTCTGAACTCATCGAACTTAAGGTATCAGCCGCGACCGACACTCGCATGCCCGATCGACATACAGTGACGCACCGACGGTCCCGATATTTCGCTGTCCGACGCGATCTCGCTCCCCGAGAAGAAGCTGACGGTTATATCACGAACACGAAACGATGGTACAGCTCCGCGTGACCCGAAACGGGGGGCACGATACAGTGAACTGCGACATAACGGAGTGTCCAGCGCCTCGCACTTGGCCTAACGGTTCCTGAATTCTCGTCTCCAATGCAGATGCGCGATCTTGTCCTGAAGCACTTTCGCACCATCAAGGAGATTCATCATGACCACCCAGGTAGTCATCCTCGCCGCAGGAATGGGCAGCCGACTCGGCCGAACCCTCCCGAAGCCCCTCACTGAACTGGCCGACGGCCGCACGATCATGGGCCAGCAGTTCGACAACATCCACCACGCATTCGGTAACAACGCCAAAGTCACGATCGTCGTCGGGTACAAGCTCGAGCACATCATCGAGGCGTTTCCCCAAGCATCCTTCGTCTACAACGAGCAGTACGACCAGACGAACACGTCCAAAAGCCTCATGCGCGCCCTTCAGGCCTCGAGCGCCGGTGGGGTTCTGTGGATGAACGGCGACGTGGTGTTCGATCCCACTGTGCTCGACCGCGCCGCCGCAATGATCGCGCGCGACCAGTCGTTCGTCACCGTCAATACCTCGAAGGTCTCCGACGAAGAGGTCAAGTACACAACGAGCGCCGAGGGCTACATCAAGGAGCTGTCCAAGACCGTCAAGCACGGCCTGGGCGAGGCCGTCGGCATCAACTACATCTCGGCCGCCGACAAGGCGACGCTGCTTCGCCAGCTGAAGGCCGTCGGCGACCAGGACTACTTCGAGCGAGGTATCGAGCTCGCGATCGAGCAGAACCGTCTTCTCATCGAGCCCGTCGACATCTCTGATCTCTACGCCGTCGAGGTCGACTTCGCCGAAGACCTGGAGCGCGCCAACCTCTTCGTGTAGAGCGCTGCAGGTCACCGTCGAGTGACACTGTGCTCGCGTCATGCCCCTTCATTCCGATCCTGATCGGCGTGAGGGGGCATGATTCGTCTGCGGGATAGAGTGAAGCGTTGTTCATCGACAGAAATGAGTACCGGCACGTGACGACGACGCTCAGCGAGGTGCGACCGAATCAACGCACCGCGTTCGCGCGCTATCGGAACGCCCTGTGGCTGTTGACGAGGCGCGACCTGCGCGTGCGCTACTCGACGTCGGCCCTCGGGTACGTCTGGTCGATCCTCGACCCGTTGGTCATGGCCCTCATCTACTGGTTCGTCTTCACCCAGGTCTTCCAGAAGTCCGTGGGAGAAGACCCCTACATCGTCTTTCTCCTGGCTGCGCTGCTGCCATGGATGTGGTTCAACGGCACCACCGCAGACGCGACCCGTGCGTTTTTGCGCGAGGCGAAGCTCATCCGATCGACGAAGATTCCTCGCACGATCTGGGTGAATCGGCTGGTGCTCTCGAAGGGCATCGAGTTTCTGGCCAGCCTGCCGGTGCTCGCCGTCTTCGCCGTCGTCGCCGGCGCGACGCTGCACATCGAGGTGTTCTTCTTTCCCGTGGCGATCCTCATCCAGGCGGTCCTCACAGTGGGCGCCGGCTTGATCGTAGCGCCGCTGGTCGTCTTTTTTCGTGACCTGGAGCGCGCGGTCAAGCTCGCACTCCGCGCCCTGTTCTACGCGTCACCCATCATCTACAGCACGGCGGATCTGCCGCCGCAACTGCACGTGTTCGCCGCATTCAATCCTCTCAGCGGAATCTTCTCGCTCTACCGCTCGGCATTCTTTCCCGAGCAACTCGACTGGTATCTCGTGACGGTGAGCGCGGCGATGTCCGTGCTGCTGTTTCTGGTCGGAATCCTCGTTTTCCGACGAACCGAACGCGCCGTTTTGAAAGAGATCTGATGAACGAGTCCCCCGTCATCACCGTCGCCGGAGCCGGCATCCGGTTCAAGCGCAACCGCCGCTCGCGGCGCAACTTCAAAGATCTCTTCGCGGGTCGACTGCGGCGTTCGCGGCCCGACGAGTTCTGGGCGTTGCGTAACGTGAGTTTCACCGTGCGCCCGGGCGAGGCGATCGGAGTCGTCGGGCGAAACGGCCAGGGCAAGTCGACCCTGCTCAAGCTCGTGGCCGAGGTCGTCCTTCCTGACGAGGGATCCGTGCGGGTAAGTGAGGGCGTCGCGCCCCTGATCGAAATCACGGGAGGGTTCGTCGACGACCTGTCGGTGCGCGACAACGTCTACCTCACAGCAGGCCTGCACGGCATGACGAAGCCGCAGATCGACGAGCGCTTCGGCCGCATCATCGAATTCGCTGAGATCGGCGACTTTCTCGACACACCCTACAAGCACCTCTCCAGCGGCATGAAAGTGCGCATCGCCTTCTCGGTCATCTCGCAACTCGAAGAACCCATCATTCTGGTCGACGAGGTGCTCGCGGTGGGCGACAAGGCTTTTCGAGAGAAGTGCTACCGGCGCATCGAAGAACTGCTCGCCGGAGGGCGAACGCTGTTCTTCGTCTCTCACAACGAGAAAGACCTGCGGCGTTTCTGCACCCGCGGGCTTTATCTCGACAAGGGTTCGTTGGTTCTGGATGCTCCGGTGGCCGAAGTTCTCGCACGGTATGCGACCGACTACCCCGTGGCCGCAGCCCCGAAACCGCGCACCTAGAAGTCGAACCCGCCTCCGAAGTC
>NZ_CAXVWM010000063.1:0-16731 GCF_964263775.1 Agreia sp.
GGGCGTCTTGCCCCCGAAGAACTTGAAGTACAGCGGGATCGATTTGTCGAGCCAGATGCTCGAGCGGCCATCGCCGATCGCCGGGTCGTCTTTCCACGAGAAGAAGAAGCTCTCACCACGGCGGAGCTTGGAGCCGATCACGATCTGCAGGTGCGTCAGCGCGCGATCGTCGAACTCGATCTCGATATCGGAGTCACCGTATAGCAACTTTCCCATGATGTCCCCTCGTGCTTTGCTGCGCCGCTGTGCGCCATGATCCTTCCACACTAGGCAAGACACCATCAGATTTCTGACTCGAGGCGAAGAGTGTCAGTGCGGCCTCTAGGCTCGGCGCGGTATACGATGCAACGCCGCGACTCAGAACCGTCACCTCGAATATGCGCCCGCGAGCCTCGATGAAGCCTAGAAGAGATGCGGCGTCGTGCTCTGAGAAACGAGAATCCGAGACGCGCCACTCGGTCGGCGAGAGTTCTACGAGCGAGATCCAGCCCGCTGTCGGTGGGGCGGGGCTATCTGCGATCACGGTCTTCCTGACTTTCTTCTGCTCCGCTCGCGGCACTGCGAATCGAAGCACTGACCAGTCTTGGTCAGAGCTCCGATTCGCGACAGGGCTAGCTTTCGTCGGGGAGTCGTGAGCCTTTTCCCGGGCCGGCTCCCAGCCTCGGCCGGCGCAACACGACAAGAGTGACGGCCACGGCGATCGCCACGGCGACGAGTGCTCCGCCGATCCAGGCCAGCGCCGAGATGAACTCGTCGTCCGACGCGGCCTGAACCGTGGCATCCGAATTCGCATCGATAGAACCACCCGATGCGGAGCCGTCACCGGCCACGCCGGAGTCATCCGCAGTCGGGCAGACCGGCGCCGCACTCGACCCGGCGGTGACGGCCTGCCCGGCATCCGGCTGCCAGGTGAACGCGAACTGATTCGACACCGGATGCCCGTCGGTCGACACCACGCGCCAGATCACCGTGTAGTCGCCGGCTGGGCCGAGCGCTGCGGCAGTCGAGATCGATGGCCCCGAGACCGCCACGCATCCGTCGCCGTAGTACAGGCCGTCGGGGCCCTGCACCTCGAGGGCGCCGGCCGATCCGGTGTTCTCGCCGCCGAAGTCGAGCAGTACGTCATTGGTGGTGATGACGAACTCTGGCGGCAGCGTTGTGAGCACCGAACCGGCCTCGGGCGTCGACGACACCAGGTAGTTGTGAGCCGAGGCCGTGGCAACGTGCCCGACCGCACCGATCGCGCCGGCGCCGACAATCACCAGGGCGCAGACGGCGACCGTCACGCCGACGAACAGTCTCGGCAGGGCGACCCGCACGCGGCTAGACCGACCGTGCACGACGGGTGGCCACGACGGCGATCACGACGCCCACGGCTCCCACGACGAGCCCGCCGATGCCGAGCACGCGAGCCAGCACATCGTCGGAAGAGCCGGAGGCGGAGCCCGACGCATCCGAGCCCGACGCATCCGACGACGCTGTGTCGACGGCACCCGCCGGGTTGCCGTGGCCCTCGGTCTCAACGGCGTCGGTAACGGCGATGCTGGGCGCCGGATGCTCGACCGAGTCCTCGTCGGCACCCTCGGCCGGAATCTCGTTCCAGTTCGTCGAGCCCGTCTCGCAGCTCTGCAGCACGGGGAAGTCGAGGTTCGTGCCAGCCGCGTCGGCGGGCAGCTGCAGCGACAGCGCGAAGGTGTCGCGGTATCCGTCGGCGAGCGCGGTCTTGGCCGTGTACACGACCTGTCCGACGCGTTCCGTGGTCGCCTCGCCGTGTGCATTCGTCGCGGGAGTCGCCAATGGCGTCATGACCTTCGCGACATCCCAGTTCGGGTTGATGGTGGGGGTCACCGACAGGATCGACTCGGGAATGTCGATCGCGATCGACGTGGTGGCCGATCCGTCGCAGCCGTGCGGCACGGCGAACGTGAGCACCGTGTACGAGCCGGCGGCGGTCGCGGCGGGAGTGACGCTCACGTGGGCGCTTGCCGACAGGGGAACGGCGACGGCGAGCAGCAGGCCGAGGCCGAGCCCGGTCGTGGCGACGGTGAGCGGGGTGGATTTCTTCATGGTTGGTCCTTGAAAAGTGTGCGGAGGGGCGCGTCGAACGCGCGGGCTCCGGCGAAATGGATGCGCGGGGTGCGCGAAAAATCTCGGTGCGCTGGCGCGATGCCGGCCCGAGCGGGGAAAAAAGGGTCAGGCGGCCGGCGGCGGGCCGCGGTGCCAGACGGATGCGCGGAGCACCTCGAGCATGGCCGGGGCGTCGATGCGACGCACGCGGCCGAGACGCACGGCGCGAGAGACGAAGACCGGCGCGGGGCGCACGAGTGCGGCGAAGCGGCTCACCCGCACCAGCGCGCCGGCCAGCATGCTGCGCACGGCCCGTTCGCCCCAGACGATAGCCGCGAACGTTGCGACGGCGGCCAGCACGTGGCCGGCGATCATGGCGACGTCGGCGGTGAGAGCGCCGGATGCCTCGACGCCTGTGGGAACGAGCATGGCGGCCATGTCGTGCCCGCTGTGGGCGACCGGAGCAGCGCCGGTCGCGTGCGCGACGGGCGTGGCGATGAGGCTGAAGAGGCTGTGAAAGAAGACCTGGCTCACGGCGACGGATGCGCCGACGCGCCAATACGACAGCCCGCGGCCGGCGAGTGCGACGCACACGAGGGTCGAGAAGGCGACGGCGAGGGAGAGTGCGGCGACGCTGGGCGCTGTGCCTCCGGCCACGGCGTGGGAGAAGGCGGCCACGAAGGTGGAGACAAGGGCGGCGAGGCTGCCGCGAGCAACGCGTGTCCAGCGTGTGCTCATCGTGCTCCTCGGTCGTGATCCTCGACCGAGTCTATTCGCATGAATCTGTTGCCATAGGCCATAAAACGGCGTCCCGCTATTCTGGGGGCAGGAATGTGACGAGTGTTAGGAACCCTCCGTGAGTCTTCCCCCGTATCCGACCGGCCCCGAGCAGGGCGGCGCAGAAGGTCGACCCCCGGTTCCACCGATGCCGCAGCAGCAGCCGCAGCCCATGTCGCACCAGACGCCGTATCCGGCACAGCAGCCGCAGCAGTCGTACCCGCCGCAGCCCGGCCAGCCCGCCTTCGTGCTCCCGCCATCCAAGCCCCGGGGCGGCATGACCTGGTGGCAGGGCCTCATCGTCGGCGTCGCCGCACTGCTCGCGATCGCACTGCCCGTCTCGGGCGGCGTCTACTACGGCGCCCACGCGCGCCTCATCGCCGACCGCCAATCGGTCGCAGACTTCACTCCCAACGACGACATCTCGTCGCTCGTCGAACGCGCAGACCTGAACGAGGTCGGCACCTTCCTCTTCTCTACGAGCCACCCCGAACTGAACACGGCGAACGAGTTCAACACGGCCTGCGGCATCCGCCCCGAGCAGTTTCTTCTCGGCTGCTACACGGGCGAGACCATCCATCTCTACGACGTAACCGAAGAGCGGCTCGACGGGCTGCGCGAGGTCACGGCCGCGCACGAGATGCTGCACGCCGCCTTCGACCGGCTCGACGAGAAATCACAGGAGCGCTTGGGTGTTCTGCTCGAAGAGGCCTACGTGGCGCACGGCGACGACCCGGAGCTCGCCGAGCGCATGGACGCGTACGCGGTCTCGCAGCCGGGCACCCGCCTCACCGAGTTGCACTCGATCATCGGCACCGAGTTCGCCGAGCTCGACCCCGAACTCGAGGCGTACTACGAGCGCTACTTCACCGATCGCAGCGTGGTCGTGGGCCTGCACGCCTCGTACATGAAGGTGTTCAGCGACCTCGAGCAGCAGACGACCGACCTGTCGAACCAGATCCTCGCCCTCGCCGATGAGATCGAGTCCGACACCGACACATTCAACGCCGACCAGAATCAGCTCAATACCGACATCGACGGGTTCATCGCCAAGAACCAGGCCTACGGGTACTCCGACAACCCTGCCGCGTTCGACGCAGACAAGGCCGCACTCATCGCGCGCGACGACGGCCTCGAGGCGCGCCGCACGGCGATCAACGACAAGATCACGCTACTCGGAGACCTGCAACAGCAGCTCCGAGACCTCGATGCCGACGCCCAGGCATTGAACCGCAGCATCGCTTCGACGATCGTGCCCGGCGAAGGAATCTAGCCGGCCGAGGCGCCGGGCTCGCTCAACGCGCGGTCTTTCGAGATCGAGCCGTAGGCATCCAGCGCAGCCTTGCGCGACTCTTTCAGGTCGACGAGGGGCGGCGGGTAAGTCTCGGCGTCGATGTCGTCGACGAAGCGCCGGATGTACTCGCGGTGCGGATCGAACTTGGCGGCCTGCAGTTCGGGGTTGAACACGCGAAAGTACGGCGCCGCGTCGACTCCCGAACCCGCCACCCACTGCCAATTCACCGAGTTCGCAGCCGAGTCTGCATCGACCAGCGTGTCCCAGAACCAGCGCTCTCCCTCGCGCCAGTCGATGCGCAGATTCTTCACGAGAAAAGACGCCACGACCATGCGCACCCGGTTGTGCATGATGCCGGTCTTCCAGAGCTCGCGCATGCCCGCGTCGACGAGCGGAATGCCGGTGCGCCCCATCTGCCACGCCTGCATGATCACGTCGGTCGGCTCGGCCCAGGGAAAGTCGTCGAAGGCGGGCCGCATGTTGGCGTGCGCGATCTGCGGCCAGTGGAACAGCAGGTGGTACGAGAACTCGCGCCACACGAGCTGGCGAAGAAACGCGCTCGCCCCCTCGGCCGCTCGCGCTCCCTCGGAGGTGCGCCGGTCGAGCGACGCGACGAAAGAACGCGTCTCGTGCCACACCTGAAACGGGCTGATCTCGCCCCAGCGCAGATACGGCGAGAGCCCGGATGTCGCATCCTGCGCCGGCAGGTCTTGCTCGGCCACGTACGACGAGAGTTCGTCGCCGAGGAACGAGCGCAGCCGCGCGAGCGCGGTCGTTTCGCCCGGCTTCCACGACTCGCGCAGCCCGCCGGCCCAATCGGGCGTCGAGGGCAGCAGGCCCCATTCGGCGAGGTCGTCGCCGGTCACGCCGTCGAACGCCGTGACGCCGTCGACGACGGGCAGCGGATGCCGCGGCTCCGGTTGGGCGAGGCACGACCGGTAGAACGGGGTGAAGACGCGATACGGAGCGCCCTGGCCGGTCATCACGGTCCAGGGTTCGAACAGCAGGGACGCCTGGGTGCTCTGCGCCTCGACGCCGGCAGACCGCAGCGACGACTTGATGCCGGCATCCACGGTTCGTTCGGCCTCGCCGTAACGGCGGTTCCAGAAGACGGCACCGGCGCCCGAATCGGCGACGACGGAGTCGATGACGTCGGCCGCTGCCCCACGGCGAAGCGTGAGCTCGAGGCCGACGTCGGCCAGCGACGTTGCGAGTGCGTCGAGGCTGTGGTGCAGCCACCAGCGGGCCGCGCCACCCAGCGGCCGGATGCCGGGGCTGGCGTCATCCAGAATGTAGAGGCACACGACCGGCTCGCCGCGCTCGGCGGCGGCGTGCAGTGCGGGGTTGTCGGCGACCCGCAGGTCGTCGCGGAACCAGACGATGCTGGGCGCGCTCATTTCGCCATGACGCTGGTGTAGAGCTTGCGGGTCAGGCGGGCGAGGTCGGTGAGCTCGTCGGGCGTCAGGGCGGTTGTCATGCGGCTCGTGATCGAGCGGCCGTGCACCTGCGCCGCCTCACGGTACAGGGCGTGTCCGGCATCGGTGAGCGCTACCAGCGTACCGCGGCCGTCGCTCGGATCGGTGAGTTTGGTGACGAGGCCGCGCGCAAAGAGGCGGTCGATCAGGCGCGAGATGCTGGGCTGGGTGAGCAGAACGTTCTCGTTCAATTCGCGGATGCGCACGGTTCGGTTCTCGCACCGGGTGAGGGTGAAGAGAACGTCGTATTCGTTGAGCGAGATGAGGTCGGAGGGGAATTCCGAGGCGATCTGCCGCATCACGGCGACCTGCGCGCGGAAGAGGGATTCCCAGGCGGCGACGGGTGAGGCAGGCGTGGTCATAGAGATCCTCTCGTGACTCAACCCTAGGGCGGCCGTCGAGCGTTTCGTGAAAAGCGGCGGCGGGTTGACACGCCCGCAGACAGACAGAAAGCCCGTCGTAGAGGCTAACGACGGGCTTTCTTCCCTTGCACCAAGAGTGTCCTGCAATCACATTCCGCGTTACCTGCCACAGCAAACAACTAACGCTCTAGAACCATATAACGGTTGAGTAACGGAGCGCTAGTTACCAAAACGTTATTTTACTGGGAATTGGCTGAGCAGCGCTGGTCAGCAACAACTGCGCGACCATGCACTCAGACCGCGAGTCGTCCGCCATCGACGGGCAAGGTCACGCCATGCACGTTGGATGCTGCAGAGGACGCGAGGAAGACGATGGCGTTGGCCACCTCTACAGGCGTGCTGGCGCGCCCCGCGGGTGTCGTCGCCGCAAGCTCGTCGAGGCCCTCGCCCATGGCCGCTGTTCCCTCGGTGCGGGTCGGGCCGGGGCTGACAGCATTGACGCGCACGCCCGAGGGTCCGAACTCCGCGGCCCATGCCTTGGTCAGTAGCTGAAGGGCAGCCTTCGACGCGCCGTACAGCGCCATACCGCTCATTCCGACGGTCGCAACCATCGTCGACACGTTGACGATCGACCCCCGACCGCGTTCGACCATGGCCGGGGCGAGAGCGGAGACGAGGGCGAAGGGCGCGCGAACATTGACCGCCATGACGTCATCGAAAGTGTTGAGGTCGACGTCGGCTGTCGGCCCGAACGGAAAAACGCCCGCGTTGTTCACGAGCACATCAACGTGGCCATCGCCGAGTCTCGCGGCCTCGTCCGCAAGGTGGGCGACCGCTGCTGCGTCTGCGAGATCGACCGGCACGAAATCAGCGAGACCCCCGGCCTGGACGATTGTTTTCACGACGGCCGCGCCCCGCTCGGCGTCGCGACCGATGACCACGACACGGGCGCCACCCGCCCCGAGCTGCAGAGCCACCTCGCGACCGATCCCGCTTGTTCCGCCGGTAACGAGGGCGGTCTGGCCTGTGAAGTCATACAGAGTCATGATGAGCCTTCCAATTGGAGTGAGTGGCCTCATAATCTCGAAATAGAAATGGAATGTCTACTCTAAAAAAATGTAGGATTCAGGCATGACCACCATCACGACGACCGCCGTCGGCGGACGCCCCCTCACGCCGAAAGGACGAGCCACAAGGCAGCGCATCATCGAGACCACGTCGCGCCTGATGCGTGAAGTCGGCGTCGAACGGGCCACGATCGACGACATCCAGAGGGTCGGCGGAGTCAACGCGTCCCAGCTCTATCACTACTTCTCCGACAAGAACGCATTGATCCTTGCCGTCGTCGAGCACCAGACGCAGGCCGTGCTCAAAATCCACCGCTCGAGCCTTGAGCGTGTCGAGGGATTCGACGGCCTGATCGCGTGGCGTCACATGATCGTCGATGTTCTGAAAGCCCAACAGTGCGTCGGCGGCTGCCCCGTCGGCAGCCTCGCGAGCGACTTGGTCGAGACGAACATCGACGCGCGCCATGCTCTTCAAGCATCGTTCGCCGCCTGGGAGCGGCTGCTCCGAGACGGACTGGAGACCATGCGCGACCGCGGCGCCCTCCCGGCCGCCCTCGACCTCGACCGAGCGGCCCTTGCGCTGCTCGCAGCCGTGCAAGGTGGCCTCCTCCTCAGTCAGACCCGGCGTGACACCATCGCCCTCGAGGCGGCACTCGACGCCGCAATCGCACATCTACAATCGCTCGCCGCAGATACCCCGTCTCGACCGCAAACGCGCTGAGTCGTCATCCGTCTTGGCGAGGATGTCGAGGCCGAGGTCGCGGCGGCCCTCGGCCTCATTCCGCTCTCAGACCACCTCGGTCTGTCCGCCGTCGACGACCAGGTTGGTTCCGTTGACGAACGAAGAATCGTCTGAGGCGAGAAATGCGATGGCCGCGCCGACTTCGGCTTCCAATCCGAGCCGTCCTGCGGGGATGAGAGGGATGACCGCTTCCGCCTGCTCGAGCGTCCAGCCCGCGCTGGCGTACGCGGGCGTGTAGATGACTCCGGGACTGATCGCGTTGACCCGGATGCCGCGAGAGCTCAGCTCATTGGCCCAGGTGCGCGCCATGGATTGTTGAGCGGCCTTCATCGCGGCGTATGCTCCGAGCCCGGCAGAGCCACGCTCGCCCTCGATCGAACTCATCAAGACGACGGAGCCTCCAGTGGTCATGAGGGGCAGCGCCTTCTGAACCGTGAAGGCTACGGCGCGGAGGTTCAGGGCGTAGGAGGCATCGAGTTCATCGCCCGTGTAGGTCTCGATGGTTCCAAATGAGGGGCCGCCCGCGTTTGCGACAACCGCGTCGAGGCGAACGCTGCGCTCGGCGACTGCAGCGTAGAGCCGGTCGAGGTCGTCAAGACGGGTGACGTCGGCTTGGATCGGGATCGCCGACGAACCGAGGCGTTCGGCAGCGTGGTCGAGCTCGGCCTGTCTCCGTCCGACGATGTAGACGGTGGCTCCTTCGGCGATGAGTCGCTCTGCGGTCCCATACCCGAGGCCGGTTGAGCCTCCGGTGACAACGACGGTGCGGTCTTGGAAACGACTAGTCATAGTGAGTTTCTCCTCTGTGTTTGTGGTGTTCACGGCACGATCACGATTCGACCGCGGAGACCGCCGCCGGCGAGGGCCTTATGCGCTTCGACGATCTGGTCCAATGGATAGGTTTTGGCTACGCGCAGGCTGATGAGGCCTGCTGCGGCGTACGACGCGAGTTTGGCCAGGCGTTCGGTGTCGGTGTACCAGGCGTGGTTGATCATCCGAACCTGCCGGCGAGGCATCGGGGCGCTGTTGAGCAGCGAAACGAATGAGCCGCCGTGCCGAACAGCGTCAGCAGCGCCTGCGGCGAGATTGGCCGCGTCGATCGCGCCATCGACACCGCCGGGAATCAGCTGCCGAACTGTAGGAACGAGATCTTCGTCTCGCGAAACGAAGAGTTCTGCGCCGGCGTCTCGGAGAAGCTCCTCGTCTGACGCGCCTGCCTGAGCGACCACCCGCAGGCCTCGCAGCTTCGCCAGCTCGACCGCGAGCAGTCCTACGCCGCCGGCTGCTCCTGAGACCAGAAGCCAATCGCCGGCCCCGAGGTTGAGAGCATCCAGTGCCTCATCTGCGGTCGTCGCGTTCATTCCGAACGTCGCCAACTCGATGAGGTCAACACCGTGCGGGGCGGGGGCGAGTTCCCACGCCTCGAGGACCACATACTCCGCCTGGGTGCTGAACGCGCGGTCGAGTCGCTCTTGGGTGCCGACGACCGCGTCGCCGACCCGGAATTTCGTCACACCCTCCCCGATCGCAGAGACGGTGCCGGACACGTCGGCTCCCAGACCGAACTGCTCCCGCGCTCCGGTCGCGCCGTATTCGACGTTCATCCCTTCACGCACCATGACGTCGGCAAAATTGACTGAGGCGCCGGCGACCTTGACCAGCACTTCGCCGACACCCGGCTCAGGCGTCGAAACCTCGATTATCTGGACCGCGTCGGGCCCACCGAACTCTCGCACTACTGCTGCACGCATAGACGCGCCCTTCTTGTTGGCTGTGGTGGCCCGGCCCAAGGCGGGCCAGGCCACCCCGATGGAGTGACGCTTCCCATGGTGAGCGAATAGCACATTTTCAGATAGGTCGGCGCGTTCCTGGTTCTGGCAGACCCCCTCAGAAAGCGGTGCGCTGCGCGTAACCTCGAAAGGTGGACACAGATATCGGCGAGTTCCTTCGCATCAGGCGTGACCGCATAACGCCAGATCAGGTCGGGTTGCGTCCGGGCATCACCCGACGCCGGGTACCCGGACTCCGGCGGGAAGAAGTGGCTTTGCTCGCCGGGGTGAGCCCGGACTACTACGTGCGGCTCGAGCAGGGTCGTACGACGCACGTGTCCGACCAAGTGCTGCTTGCTGTAGCCCAAGTGCTCTCGCTCTCGGACGTCGAAACCGAACATCTGACCAACATCGCTCGGCCTTCCGCCTCATCGAGACCCACGCTGCGTGTGTCGGCGGCCGCGGCTGACGAACCCCTTGTGCGGCTGCTAAACGCGATGCCCGACTCGCCCGCGCTCCTTATCGACATCAGCATGAATATCTTGGATGCCAATACCGCGGCGAAGACCGTCTTCGATATTTCTAGAATGGTGTCGCCGGCAAACGCTGCGACACAGCTTTTCCTCAGCCCCGACGCTCACGACCGCTACATGAACTGGGCATCGATCGCCGCCGACACGGTTGCTCACTTGCGACTCATGACGGGCCGATGGCCGAAAGACGCTCGACTCACGACGCTCATCGGAAAACTCGCCATCCACAGCGACGCCTTCCGGCAGTTGTGGGCCGCCGGGGAGGTGCGAGAAAAAAGAGTCGGGCACGCACGCATTCGGCACCCGCTCGTCGGCGAACTCTCATTCGATTATCACGTGCTCGCCGTTCCGGCTCGCCCGGATCGCTCGATATTCACCTACCTCCCCCAACCCGGGACATCCTCCGTGGAAGCCCTTCACATGCTGCTCAGCTGGACGGCCACTGCCAATGGTCAGGAAGCGGGAGTGCGAACATAATCGCACCCTTTTACGTCAGGCCGGGTCTCTCAAACCGGGGTTCAACAGTGCCACGTAGCCCGACTTCGAACTCCATAGTGTGGCACTACAACTCAAAGTCGAGAGGGACACCACATGTCACATAACCCAAATTCGAACCAGCCGTTCTCCGGTCGCTCAGTTCTCGAGTCGTTGCTCGAGGCTTTCTATGCTGGAGATATGGAAGTCGTGTCGGCTCTCTTGTCGCCAGACGTGACGGTTCATCAGTCAGACAATCTCCCCTACAGCGGCGAGTGGAAGGGGGTCAGCGGATTCTTCGATATGGCGACGACGCTCGGAAGCAACTTCGAAATCGAGAACCTCTCTCGTCGCATCATCGAGCAGGGCAACGAGGCGGTCCTCTTCTTGGACTTGAAATTCACCTCTCGTAAGACAGGCAAGGTCGGATACACGACAAACCTCGAGTGGTACACATTCGAAGATGGCAAAATCGCCGACATCAACGTCTATTACAAAGACGCGGTGGTCATCTCTGCTCTTAACGACGAATGAGCCTGGTCATTCACGCGACAAGTCGCCGGGCGACGAGCGCAGCGACCTCACGAGCTCCGATAACTTCGACTCGCCTTCTGAACCGGCATCGACCGTGTAGGCGATGAGAGTCAAATCAGAGCCGCTCGGAAGCGGTAGCCAGAGATTCGTGAACTCGATCTCGCCCACACGGGCAAGTCGTACAGTGAGGGTGAGGAGTTGCCGGCGCTTGACATCGTGCCTGCTCCACAAATCCCGGAAGAGGGAACTCGATGACAGTTCATCGACGAGCTCGTTCAGCCGTTCATCAGAGGGGTGTCGCCCATTCTGGAGAGTCAGGTGAGCCACGACTTCCTCGGCCACGGCGGACCAGGTCGACAGTGTCTCGTTCACCTCAGGGGATAAGAAAGTCCTTTTCGCGAGGTTGAGCTCGCTATGCCCGGTAAGCCCGAAGATTATGTCGGCAAGCCGGTTATACGCAACGACGCTCATTCGTCGGTCGATCACGAGAGCAGGAACAGTTTCCATCATCTCGACGAGGCGAAAGACGGCTGGGTCGGCCTCGCGTTCCGGCAGAGGCTCTGTTGCTTCGGGGTGAAGCATATTCGCAAGATGCTCGCGTTCGGCATCACTGAGGTGGAGAACGCGAGCAACACTGTTGAACACGGCGTCTGAAGGATTGTTGACCCGGCCCTGTTCGAGGCGGGTGTAGTAATCAACGCTCACGCCCGCAAGCTGGGCTATTTCTTCTCGACGCAACCCCGGCACCCGGCGCTGGTTGAGCGTGAGAGGGAGTCCTGCATCCTCGGGTGAGATGCGCGCTCTCCGACTTCGCAGAAACTCGCTGATTGTGTTGTCCACACAGGCATTATCGTCCACTTTCGATCGTGTCGTCTGCCTAGGTTTTCCGAACCTCCCGTTGGCCGAACCACAGGTGAACCGGGGCGGTTACCCGCCTGCAGCTGAACGCCTAGCGTCGCAGGAGGGCAGCAGTACACAGCCGTCGATGAAGACAAGGTACATAAGAATGAATGATCAGACACCACTACCCGAACTCGCCCGAAGATTGGCAGTAGTCCAAGCCGAGATGCGCGCTGACGGGCTTGATGCTCTCGTTGCCGGCGACCACGGTGGTTGGGTGACCGATACCGGTGACCTGCGATATCTCACCGATTTCTCGATCGGTGCGCTGCCTGGTGCCATACCGGGCGCCGCGATCGTCGTTCCGGCAGCAGGTCCACCGGTCATTGTCGTACCCCGGGGTCCGCAGAACAATTTTCGCGAGTGGGCGCAGGCGACAACGAACGTCGACGTGCTGGAAGCCGGCAGTCTGGAGGACGGGGTGCGCAGCGTCGTAACCGACCTCGTTCCCAGTGGAGCGCGAGTCGGTGCTGGGGCGACCTTCTCCTCCAGGAACGGAGCTGTCCTCGCGATACCAGGTCGCGCGATCGTTGACTACTCTCTGCAACCCGGCCCGTTTGAACGGGCCCGCAGCACAAAATCGGCCTTCGAGATCAGCCTGCTCCGCGAAGCACAACGAGCATCCGACGCGGGCATGGCAGCCTTTTTCGAACAGGCAAGGTCGGGCCGCCGGCATGCAGATGCGCAGGATGCCGCTCGCCACGCGGCCGTGGCCGAAGGCGCCGACGATGCTCTGGTCATCATGAATGCGGGCACACCATGGATGTGGTGGACCGAACAAGGGCAGCGGCGGTTTCCCGTCGAGGGGGTCATCTCGGTCGAAGTCAACGCGCGGGTGCGCGGGTACAGTGCTCAACTCGCTCGAAGCGCACCAATGGGCATTCCCTCGAAACTGCAGATCGCGATTCTCGACGCCGCCGACGCCAGCACAGAAGCCATGGTCGCTGCGCTACGCGTGGGAGCCACGGGGCACGATATCTGGATGGCCGGTATGGCGGCACCGAACCGCTCCGGGTTGAGTGCTTGGGGCCGTCTCGGCCACGGTGTGGGCCTGGCTATCGACGAAGGCTTGGCTGTCGTAGAACACAGCACCACCGCGACGGAGCTCGGAATGGTGATAGCCGTGCATGGGGCGCCGTGGGATGCGCGCACTCGGCAGTCCGCTCTCGTCGGAGAGCAATATGTCGTCACTGAAAGCGGCGCTGAACCGCTTTCGAAAGCTGCACGCATCAGGGCTGTCTCGCTTACGCCCGATACCAATCCCCACGTCTGAATCAGTTCATAAGGAGAACAAGGTCATGACAAAAGACTACGACGCCGTGGTTGTCGGCTCCGGGCTGGCTGGCTCCATAGCAGCCCGCGAATTGCAGCAACGAGGCAAGAGGACGGTCATTCTCGAAGCGCGTGACAGGGTTGGAGGTCGCGCGTTCACGACCGAATTCGGTGGGGGATCGATCGAGATGGGCGGCCAAAACGTCTATTGGACAGAACCGTTCATCTGGAGCGAGATCAGCCGGTACCGGCTTCCCATCGCCGAAGTCGTGCCATTCCAGACCTACGCCGTCTCCGAGGGCGGAAACCTCAACCGGTACCCTGCCGCAGCTGCGGCGAAACAACTCGGCGCGGGTTTCGACGCCTTCTTCGGTGACAACGCAGACATCATGCCGCGCCCGATGGACCCTACATTCCGCCGAGAAGCTCTTCAGGAGATCGATCAACTCTCCATCAGAGGCCGGCTCGAAGCGATCGACCTCGACCACGAGGTGCTCCGATGGCTGAGGCCGTGGCTAGAAATGCGCACAGGAGGGGCGCCCGAAACCGGTGCTTACGCCTGGCTGCTGCACATCTGGTCGTTGGCGGACTGGCAGTGGCAGAAGATCCTCACCGTCAGCTCCCGGTACCGAGTCGCCACCGGCATGAAATCGCTGATCGACGCCATCCAGGCCGACGCGGGAGCCGACCTGGAGCTGAACTCACCCGTCGTGCGGATTGATGATCAACGTGACCGTGTTCTCGTGACAACGGCCGGCGGCGAAGAATATGCAGCTCACGGCGTCGTCGTCGCCACCAGCGCAAACATGTGGAGCACCATCGACTTCGGCGGCCGGCTCAGCCCTCTCAAGCAGCAGTCCAGCGTAGACGGCATGCAGACCCCTGTCTCATTCACCAAGCTGTGGGCTCTTGTGGATGGTCCCGTAGACAACGTGTACGTGCAGAACGCGGACACGAACGTGAATCCGATTATTCACCTTCGAAAAGACCTGGAGCGCCCAGACGGTCTCACTCAGGTCATCGCGTTCAGCGTCGATCCCACCGTGGCCGCCAGCAGGAAAGCGGAGATCCCTCAGTTCTTTGAGGAACTCCTGCCATCGAACGGAAAGGCGCGAATCGTCGAGACGAAGGCCCTGGACTGGGTGGCCGAGCCATTCAGCCGAGGAGGAACCAGCCTGCTGCGTCCGGGACAGCTATCGCGTATCGACCAAATTGCCGCATCGGAAGGACGAGTCGCATTCGCTACGGCCGACATCGCCACCGCCGCCCCCGGTTTTGACGGAGCGATTCAAACCGGAATCCGAGCAGCATACGACGTCCTCAGGGCCACATCGAGATGACCCATCGCAACGAGGCGAAAAAGAAAAGGAAAAAATTATCATGACTGATCTGACAGGCAAGTCCATTATTGTCACGGGTGGAGCATCGGGCATGGGAGCCGAGGGCTCGCTACACGCCGCACGCTACGGAGCCAGTGTCACCGTCGCAGACCTCGACGAGACCAAAGGAGCCGAGGTAGTCGCCCGGATTGTCGCTGCGGGAGGGGTCGCGCAATTCGTGCGAACAGACATCGCCGACGAAGCCAGCGTCGCGGCACTGGTGGATGCTGCGGTCACACGCTACGGGACTCTGGACGGAGCGTACAACAACGCGGGACTTCCGCCCTACAGCTCGGCGCGTACCGGATTTTTTCTTACCGCAGATCTCGAGGCCGACAAATTCATGAGGGCAATCCAGGTCAACGTGCTCGGCACGTTCCTCTGCATGAAGTACGAGATCGCGGCGATGCTGAAGACCGGAGGCGGAGCAATCGTGAACACCGCATCCGCCAACGCCCTCGTCGCGATCCCCGGGTGCATCGACTACATAGCGAGCAAGCACGCTGTGGTCGGGCTCACAAAAGGTGCCGCCATCGACTACGCCACACAAGGAATCCGGATCAACTCGATACTCCCCGGGATCATCCGAACCCCCATGCTGGATGCCAACACGGGCGGCGACCCGAAACGAGCCGACGCGTTCTCGGCGGCGATGCCGATCGGGCGGCTCGGAGAACCTGCCGAAGTCGCCAAGGTGGCACTGTACTTGCTCAGCGACGACGCGTCTCTCGTCACGGGTGCGTCCGTATCGGTCGACGGCGCGCAATCCACAGTCTGAGGGTAGATTTTTCGTCCCCCTTTTAAGGGGTTTACTGCCGGGCGTGCGATGGCCATGCTTGACCAGGACTCGACTCGTTCCCCGAAATGCCGCCGGTGAGTTGTTGCGGTCGTGTTCAGAAATCGAGAGGGAACCCCCGTGATCCAGTCTGCCCTGATTCCATCCCGACGGCGCGCGAGACTCGCGCGCCTCGCACGCGGGGGATTGATCGCCACTGTGATGTCCGCGCTGCTGGTCGGCGGCGTCGGGGTGCCCGCAGCCTCGGCGGCAGAGATCGTCGACCAGCGCCACGACGGCAGCCGCATCGCATTTTTGACTGGCAGCGATATCGGACAGATCTTCACAGCGGGCGTCTCCGGCAACCTCACGAAATTCGATGTGGGCTTCGTCGAGTCGCTCCAATCCATCTCGGTGCAGATCACGACGGCCGAGAACGGGCTGCCCACGAGCACGGTCCTCGGCACGGCGACGATCCCTGCGACCGTGTGGGCTCCCGACTTCACCTGGGCGAGCATCACACTGGACGCTCCCGTTGCGGTCACCGCGGGCACGCAGTACGCGATCCGCCTTTTTCGAGCCCCGCGGATCAATATCGCGTCGAGCCGTCAAGACTATCCAGGGGGCAACGGGTTCATCAACGGCACGGTGTACGCGACATCGGATGCGTTGTTCCGCACCTACGTCGACGGTGAACGCCCCACTCTCTCGGCGGATCGTCCGGCCGTTCCGCTCGTTGCCGGCAAACCGTTCTCCTTCTCCTATGCGGCCACGAACGGTGCCACGTACTCGGTCGATGCGGGCACCCTGCCGCCGGAGCTGAAGCTGAGCACCGCCGGGGTGCTCTCCGGCACACCGGCGACCCTCGGAACGTGGACCTTCCTCGTCACGGCTCGCAACGCCTTCGGCTCCGATTCGACCTCGCAGACCATCTCCGTGCGCGCCCGCCAGGCACCCGGCGCCCCGACCGGCGTGACGGCGACCGCCGGCGTTCGCTCGGCGACGGTCTCCTGGACGCCGCCCACCGCATCCGGTGATGACGCCATCACCTCGTACACCGTCACGGCTTCGCCCGGCGGCTCGACCTGCACGACCTCGTCGACCTCGTGCACGATCTCGGGACTCGCCGACGGCGCCGCTTACACCTTCAGGGTGACCGCGACCAGCGCGACCGGCACCGGCCCCGCGAGCGCGGCATCCGCCGCCGTCACCTTGCCCGTGCTTCCGGCCGCTCCGACCTGGGGCACGGTCACCGCAAGCGACTCGGCCGTATCGCTCAACTGGGTCGCCCCTGCTGACGGAGGCTCGGCC
>NZ_CAXVWM010000064.1:0-3817 GCF_964263775.1 Agreia sp.
CACGTGGTTCCCGAGCTGATCCGCCGCGGCCTCGTGCATGAGGGCTACGACGCGAAGACCCTGCGCGGCCACCTGCACCTGACGAAGCCTGTCCGTCAGGCCCCGGTGGCCCCGGCCGTAGGCCCGCACTGGGTGATCTGAGACGGGCGGATGCAGTCAAGCCACGTTACGCCCTGTTGCGTGCGTGACCTTCTGTGTCTGCCTGAGCTCCCCCGATGCGCAAACCGTTCGTAGCGTGAAGACATGAGCACAGAGACAATCACTTTCGCAACCGAGTGGCAGGCATGGCACGACGCCCACGAGAAGCACCGCGCCGACCCGCACGGTTTTCTCGCCATCACGAGCCTCAACTGGCTCGACGAGACCCCCACCAGATTCCCGGATGCGCCGGGCGAGTGGTCGACATCGGCCGCCGGACCTGTGGTCTCGCTGGCGGAGGGCGAGGAAATCGTCGTCGACGGGCAGACCATTGCGGGCAGCGCCGAACCCGCCACCTACGAGTTCGGCGTAATTCCCGAGCGCGGCGGTGTCACGGTGCACGCGGGCGGGACCGAGATCGAGGTGGGCCGGCGCGGAGGTGCCGACATCGTGCGCCCGCGGCATCCGTCGCACCCGACGCTGGTCGACTACCCGGGCACCCCCGCCTACCCGCCGAACCGACGTTGGGCCGCCGAGGGCACGTTCCGCCCGTTCGACGAGCCGAGGCCCGTGACCGTCGGCAGCGTCTCGGAGGGGCTCGAGCACGTCTACGACTCCCCCGGGGTGATCGAGTTCGAACTGCAGGGCGAGAAGTTCTCGCTCACCGCTTTCAACGGGCCGACGCCCGGCACCCTGTTCGTGCTGTTCACCGACGCGACGAGCGGCAAGACGACGTACGCCGCCAATCGCTCGCTGCTGATCGACGCGCCGGATGCCGCGGGCCGCGTCGTGCTCGACTTCAACCGGTCCACGAACCTGCCCTGCGCCTACACCGAGTTCGCCACATGCCCGTTGCCACCGGCCGAGAACAGGCTGCCCATCGGCATCGAGGCCGGCGAGAAGACGCCGCTGCATCCGAGCACCGCAACGGAAGGCGCACCGCGATGACCCGCACGCCGTTCCACCTCGGCATCGCACTCGACGGGGCCGGCTGGCATCCGGCCGCGTGGCGCGACGCCACCGCGCGCCCCGAAGCCCTGTTCGACCCCGAGTACTGGGTCTCGCTCGCCGTCGAGGCGCAGTTTGCCGGCATCGACCTCGTTACGATCGAGGATTCCTTCGGCCTGCAGACCGGTGGCTACGGCGACATCGAGCTTCGCGGCGACGAGGCGCGCGGCCGGCTCGACGCGCTGCTGCTGGCCAACACGATCGCGGCGCAGGTGCCATCGATCGGCATCGTGCCGACCGTGACCACCACGCACACCGAGCCATTTCACACGGCCACGGGCATCCAGACGCTCGATCACGTCTCAGAGGGGTGGGCCGGATGGCGGGTGCAGGTGTCGGGCCGCTCCCACGAGGCCGCCCACGTCGGCCGCCGCGAGATTCCGGTGCTCGACCCGGTGCGCGGTCTCGACGACGAGCAGGCCGCCGTCTTCCGGCACCTGTTCGGCGAGGCCGCGGATGCCATCGAGGTCGCGCGCCGGCTCTGGGACAGCTGGGAGGACGACGCCGTGATCCGCGACGTTTCGACCGGCCGCTTCGTCGACCGCGACCGGCTGCACTACATCGACTTCGAGGGCTGTGACTTCAGCGTGAAGGGACCGTCGATCGTGCCGCGCTCGCCGCAGGGCCAGCCGGTCGTCTTCGTTCTGGCGCACCAGACGGTGCCGTATGAACTCGCCGTCGCCCAGGCCGACATCGTGGGCATCACCCCGCACTCCGACGAGCACCTCGAGCAGATTTTCGGCGAGCTCGGCGACGCGGAGTTGGCCGTCGAGAGACGCGTTCCCGAACCGCTGCGCGTCTGGACCGAGGCGGTCGTGCTCGTAGAGGACACTCGCGACGCGGCCGTCGCGGCCCTCGCGACGCTCGACGACCTGCACGGCTCGCCCTACGCATCCGACGCCGTGATTCTGGCCGACACGGCCGAGAACGTGGCCGCCCAGCTGCTGCGCTGGCAGCAGGCCGGCGTCACCGGCGTGCGCCTACGCCCCGCCCGCCTGCCGCTCGACCTCGAGCGCGTCACCCGCGGCGTTGTGCCCGTGCTGGCCGACACGGGAGTGCTCGAGCGGCCGGAGTCGGCGTCGTCGCTGCGCGAGCGCCTCGGCCTGGCCGTCGCCTCGAACCGCTACTCTGCCGAACCGATCGAAAGCGCCAGCCGATGACCACTCTCCCCGCCCGACCCGTCAAGCAGATCCACCTCGCCGCACACTTTCCCGGCGTGAACAACACGACAGTGTGGAGCGACGAGCGAAGCCAGAGTCAGATCGCGTTCTCGTCGTTTCGGCACTTCGCGCAGAACGCCGAGCGCGGCAAGTTCGACTTCCTGTTCTTGGCCGAGGGCCTGCGGCTGCGCGAGACGCGCGGCCTCATCCATGACCTCGACGTGGTCGGCCGCCCGAACACCCTCGCGATCCTCGCCGCTCTCGCCGGGGTCACCTCGAACATCGGACTGGTCGGAACGCTGAGCTCGACGTTCAACGAGCCGTACGAGCTCGCACGTCAGCTCGCCACCCTCGACCACCTCAGCCGGGGCCGCGCGGGCTGGAACATCGTGACGACATCTGACGCGTTCCACGGGGCCAACTTTCGCCGCGGACAGTTTCTCGAACTGGCCGAGCGCTACAGCCGAGCGAGCGAGTTCTTCGACGTGGCGTCGCAACTCTGGGACAGCTGGGCCGACGGAGCGATCGTCGCCGACAAGTCCTCGGGGCAGTTCGTGCGCACTTCCGGTCTGGGGCTCGTCGACCATCACGGCCCGCAGTTCGATGTGACCGGCTACGCGACCCTGCCGCCCAGCCCGCAGCGGCATCCGGTGATCGTGCAGGCGGGTGATTCGCCCGACGGCCGCGATTTCGCGACCGGCTCGGCCGACGTGATCTTCTCGCGGCACGCCGACTTCGAGGCCGGGCGCGCGTTCTACGACGACGTGAAAGGGCGACTGGATGCCGCGGGTCGCCCCCGCGACTCACTCAAGATTCTGCCCGCCGCCACCTTCATCCTGGGTGACACGCACGCCGAGGCGCTGGAGCGCTCGCGCGAGATCTCGCGCCTGCAGGTGAGCCCGCAGACCGCTCTGTCTTTTCTCGAACAGGTCTGGAACACCGATCTGTCGGGCTACGACGTCGAGGGTCCGCTGCCGTCGATCGACCCTGTCGTCACGTCGGAGGGCGGCGCCCAGGGCCGGGCCTACGTGCACACCGACCCGATCGCCACGGCCAACGCCTGGCGCGAGCAGGCCGCGGCATCCGGCTGGTCTATTCGCGAGCTCGTGATCTCGTTCGCCGCGAAGCACACCTTCGTGGGCACGCCGGTCTTCGTTGCCGAGACGATCAACCGGCATGTGCAGGAGGATGCCTCCGACGGCTTCGTTATCGTGGGAAACACCAACCCGACCGGCCTCGACGAGTTCGTCGACCTTGTCATTCCCGAGCTGCAGGAGCGTGGCGTGTACCGAACCGACTACGACGAGAACGCGACGCTGCACGAGACGCTGGGGCTGCCTGCCGTGCCGCGCTCGGCGTCTGCGCCAGCTGCGGCGTCTGCGCCGTCTGCGCCAGCTGCGGCGTCTGCGCCGGCTGCGCCAGCTGCGCCGACACGTTCGACGGCCGCGGCGCTGGCCTCGGCCTAGTGGTCACCCGCGCCGACGTCGTCGTGGTGGGCGGCGGAGCCATGG
>NZ_CAXVWM010000065.1:0-2800 GCF_964263775.1 Agreia sp.
CGGCGGCGTGGGCGGGGGCGGATTCCAGTTCGGGCTCAAACTGGCTCGCATGGGCGTCTCGGGCTTCAATATCGCCGACCCGGAGGTTTTCGAGCCTCAGAATGCGAACCGGGTGGAGGGTGCCGCTCGGTCCACCTACGGCCGCAACAAAGCGGAGGTCTTTCGCGAGCGCGTGCTCGACATCAATCCCGAGGCGCGCGTGGCCGTGTTCACGTCGGGCGTCACGCCCGACTCGATCGACGACTTCATGGCCGGTGCCGACCTCGTCATCGACGAATCCGAGTCCACGCAACCCGAGATCGGAGTTCTCATCGCGCGAGCGGCCAGGGCACGCGGAATCCCCGACCTCATGGCCATGAATGTGGGCTTCGCTGCGCAAGTCACCTCGTTCGCACCGACCAGTGCCTGGACCTTCGAGCGCTTCATGGGGCTCGACGAACACATGCCACTCGACGAGGTCGCGGGTCGCAGCATGGACCTCGCTCGGAGCCTTCCATACGTGCCGCCGTATTCCGATCTTCGGGCGCTCGCGGCGGTACGCACGATCGACGGCTCCGGCGCATCCGTCTCTCTGCCCTCGCTCGCCGTCGGCATCGACGTACTGTCGTCGATCGGTTCGGCTCAGGCGTTTTTGCATCTGACCCGAGGCGTCTCGGCGCGCCGACCGTCGCCGGTCTGGGCTCCCCGGATGGCCTACATGGATGCCTATCGGTTTCGCGCCCGGGTGCTGCGGGCAGGCCGGGGCAGCCATCTCCGACACCTCGTCGTTGCCGCGGCGAGGCAGAGACTGGGGCGCAATCCTCTCGCCGACTACACCGTGGCGGATATCGACCGGCGCCGGGGCGACAGCGCGGCGCCGTCCGTGTAGATTGACACCGGTTCGAATGTATGTTCGACTGTGTGAATGCGATGGAGTAGCCAGGCGATAGCGACGGCGGAGCCCTCGGCGCTGCCCGGGCTCGCCAAACTCAACACCCTCGTGCGGTCGGTGCAGACTCCCGAGTTCGCAGGCATCACGTTCCATGAGATCCTCGCGAAGTCGGCACTGAACAAGATTCCGGGCCAGAACGCGGCAGTGCCCTTCGGCTGGACGATAAACCCCTATCGGGGGTGCAGCCACGCCTGCGTCTACTGTTTCGCCAGACCCACTCACACCTATCTCGACCTCGACGCGGGAGCCGACTTCGACGCCCAGCTCATCGTCAAGCTCAATGTCGCCGAGGTCCTTGAGAAAGAACTGAGGCGGCCGTCGTGGCAGAGGCATCCCGTGGCGCTGGGCACCAATACAGACCCATATCAGCGCGCGGAGGGTCGCTACCGGCTCATGCCCGGCATCATCTCCGCACTCGCGGCTTCGGGCACGCCGTTCTCGATCCTCACGAAGGGCACGCTGCTTCGGCGAGACCTCGCGCTTCTGGTCGAGGCGAACACGCGCGTGCCCGTAGACCTCGCGATGTCGATCGCCATCTACGACGACGAACTCCAGCAGTCGATCGAGCCGGGCACCCCATCCACCCAGGCTCGTCTGGCGACCGTCACGGCGGTGCGGCAGGCGGGGCTCGATTGCAGCGTGTTCCTCATGCCCATTCTGCCGTACCTCACCGATACGAGAGCGCATCTCGACAACGCGCTCGGTCAGATCAAGGCAGCTGGCGCAACCACAGTTCTGTACACAGCTTTACATCTGCGCCCGGGTGTCAAGACCTGGTTCTTCGACTGGCTGCAGTCCACGCATCCCGAACTGGTCGAGCAGTACGGGCGCATGTACTACGGCACGAACAGCTACGCGCCGAAAGACTACAGAAAGTGGCTCGCCGCGCGCATCCAGCCGCTCATTCGCGCGCACGGTCTGCAACGCGGCATCGAAGACCCGGCTTCGGGCGGAATCCGCAGCACTGCCATCGGGCTCAGCGGGCCCGGGTTCGGTCGGGCGTCGATCGCGTCGGCGGGCTCGATCATTCCCGAAGAAGTCGACCAGGGCCGGCCGACCCTGTTCTGAATCGGGCAGGGCCCGAGAGAAGTGCGAACAACTACCCTAGAGGCGTGGCGAAACTCTACTTCCGGTTCGGGGCGATGAACAGCGGCAAGAGCACGGCGATGCTGCAGGCGGCCTACAACTACGAGGAACGCCAGCAGAACGTGCTCATCGCCAAACCATCGGTCGACACGAAGGGCGACACGCGTATCGTGTCGCGCCTCGGGGTGACCCGGGCGGTCGACTTTCTGGTGACCCCCTCGTCGAATCTGCGCGCCGACTTCGTCGAGCGTCGAGACCGATCGATCGCGAGCGGTGCAGGTCGCATCTCGTGCCTCCTCATCGATGAAGCCCAGTTCCTCTCGCCCGAACAGGTCGACGACGCGTTGCGCATCGCCATTCTCGACGACGTTCCCGTGCTCGCCTACGGCATCCGCACCGACTTTCAGACCACGGCCTTTCCGGGCAGCGCGCGACTCATGGAAATCGCGCACAGTCTCGAGGAGCTGAAGACGATCTGCCGCTGCGGGCGCAAGGCGATTTTCAACGCGCGCAAGATCGATGACGTGTTCGTCTTCGACGGAGCCCAGGTCGCGATCGACGGGGCGCACGTCGCCTACGAATCGCTCTGCGGCGTCTGCTACCTCGACGAGAGCGGCGGGGTGCTCGGCTCGATCACGGCGACCACCTGATTCAACAAGAAAAGGGCCCCCTCTCGAATCGAGAGGGGGCCCGTGTGGTCGGGGTAACAGGATTTGAACCTGCGACCTCGTCGTCCCGAACGACGCGCGCTACCAAGCTGCGCCATACCCCGATCAGCCCGAA
>NZ_CAXVWM010000066.1:0-11339 GCF_964263775.1 Agreia sp.
CCCTCGGCCACTCACTTCTCGCGCTGTCGAACATCACCGGCGGTCTCGGCCAGATCTCGCTCAACCGCGAGCTGCTCGCAGCCGACCTCGACACCAACTGGGAGGTTCTCGCCGAGGCCATCCAGACCGTCGTTCGGGCCGAGATCACGGCGGGCCGGTCGACGATCACCGACCCCTACGCCCTGCTCAAGGAGCTCACCCGCGGCAAGCGCATCGGGGCGAGCGACCTGGCCGAGTTCGTCTCCGGCCTCGACATCGGCGACGCCGCCAAGCAGCGTCTGCTCGCCCTCACCCCGCACAGCTACGTCGGCATCTCATCGGTCCTGGTCGAGCACATCCTCTAGGCAGATCGACGAGGCCTCCCGCGGCGCCTCGCGGTGTGCGCTGTAGCCTTGGTGTCTTATGGCACACGACAGCGAGACCCCGTCCCAGCACACAGCGTCGCTCGAGGAGCGCATCCAGGCCGCCGTCGACAGTGAGGGCGAGACCTCCGTGGTGCTGCGAGCGAGGTCGCTGCTCGAGGGCGGGTATGAGGGCGAAGACTTCTTGCGCGTCGTCGGCGGGCCGCACGCCGACGGCATCCTGGCTGGCGCGCCCTCGCTCTATTGGCCCGAGTTGTGGGGTGCCCGCGCGCTCAATTACGTCTGGTCGGATGCCGCGGAGCCGGCCGTCATCGCCGGCCTCGCCAATCAGGCATGGCGGGTACGGGAGATGTGCGCCAAAGTCGCCGCGCTCCGCCGCATCACGGCCCAGGAAGCCCTCACGGCCCTCACGACAGACGACCACGCACGAGTTCGCGCAGCCGCCGCCCGAGCACTCGCCGTCACAGGCGACCCCTCAACCCAAGACACCCTGGAATTCCTCCTGCGGGATCCAGACAAAGAGGTGCGCAGAACGGCCCAGCAGTCCCTGAAAGCCCTCAAGGAACAACTCTCCTGAGAACCGAAGGGGACTGCCGTCGGAGCGGCGTGCGACGATCAGGACGTGGCCACCGTGACGGCGGTGAGCTGCGTGACCCCGACCGTGCGGCGCCGCATCACCGAGACGGCCGAGAGGGAGAATCCGATGAGTCCCCAGACGATCAGCACCATCACCGAGCTTCCCGCACCGCCGGAGGCCGTGACGATCGCGTTGACCGCACTGGAAGCGGCAGCCGTCGGGAGGATCCCGGCCAGGTCGAGCATGAGTGCGGGAGCGGTGGAGATCAGGCCGGCTGCCAGAGCGAGTCCTGCAGCGAGCGCGGCAAGCAGCCGGCCAGCGTTACCGAAGAGTGCAACCACCCCCTGAACGACTGCGGCGAACGACGCCCCGGTTAGTGCGGCGATTCCAGCGAGGGCGAACCAGTCGCCAACGTCGAGGTGAAGCGACAGCTGGGCGATGCCGGCGATCGCGACTCCCTGGATCACTCCGACGGCTAGTCCCGGTAGATAGCCGGAGAACGCCAGTGCGATTGTCGACCTGCGCGACGTGAGCGTGCGTCGGCTCACGGCCCGCACCACGAGGTACACCGCGAGAGCGCCGATCCACAGGGCGAGGCTCATCAAGAGCGGCAGTCCGGATCGTGCGACGAGCGCGCTGACCGAGGCTGTCTCGGCGCCGACTGGGGCGGAGACGACATCGGCGAGGGTGTCGCGATCGGATTCGGAGTAGGTCGGCAGACCGTCGACGGCCTGGTCGAGTCCGTCGACGAGCTGCTCGGTGCCGTCGGCTAGTTGCGTGCTTCCGGTCGCAAACTGTGCAACCCCGTCGGAGAAGGTTCCGGTTCCCGTGGCCAGCTGCTGAGCGCCGGCCGCGCTCTGGGTGACCCCGTCAGCGAGTGAACCAAGCCCGTTCGCCAGGTCGGTGGCGCCTGTAGCGAGAGCTGGACCCCCGTCTGCGAGCTGTCGCGCACCCGAGGCGCCGCTCGTGACTCCAGACGCGAGCTGGGTCAGCCCATCCGCCAGCTGACCCGTGCCACCGGCGACTTTCTGCGAGCCGTCGGCTAGCCCCTGCAGCGAACTGTCCTGCTGAGCAAGGATCGCATCGAGCTCGGCCAGGGTCATGTCAGGATTCTCCCGAGCGAGCTGGGCGATCCCGGCGAGGCCCGCGGCGATGCCCGAGCTTCCGCCCGCGAGCTGATCGGCTGACCCGGGCAGCTGTTGCGCGCCGGCCGCGAGCTGGTCGAGCCCGCCGGCAAGCGATGCAACTCCTCCCGTGTACTGCGTGACTCCAGCCGCAAGCTGCGAGGCGCCATCAGCGCTCTGCACGGTGCCGTCGGAGAGCTGCCCGAGGCCGTCGGCGAGCTCCGTCGTGCCCGTCGCGATCCCCGACGCACCCGTGGCCAGTTGAGTGGCGCCATCGGCGCTTTGCCGGGCGCCTGAAGCGAGGTCTTGTCCGCCGTCGGCTGCGGTGCCGAGCTGGTCGCTCAGGGTGTTGAACCCGACGTAGATACCGTCGAGGTACTGCCGGGTGAGTTCGCCGCCGAACACGTCGGCCGCGGTGGTGGTGATCAGGCTGCTGATGACCCCGTCTGCGATTCTCGACGTGTCAGAGGACTGCACGTCGATGACCGCCCGCTCGGCGGTGGCTGCGTGCGCGAACGAGGTGGCCCTCTCAGAGAAGTCCGAGGGGATCGTCACGACGACCGCGTACCGGCCATCCTTAAGGCCATCGGCGGCGTCCGAGTCGTCGGTCAGGACCCAGTCGTAGTTGCCGAGTTCATCATTGCCTTCGGCTCCGACGAGGCCGGCAGTCAATTGCCGTCCAAGCGGAACCTGCTGTCCGTCGATCTCGGTGCCGGCATCGTCGTTCACCACGGCGGCGGTGACTCCGGAAAGGCGGGCGTTGTAGTCGTTGACGGCGGCGATGACCACACCGACCAGCAATAGGGGGACGAGCACCAACGCGACGAGGGTGTACCAGCGGATGCGCCGGGTTCCGGTGGCGGGTTCTATGGCGAAACGGGACATCAGCGGGTCACTTCCTGGAGGTCGTGCGTCGGCACGAATCCGATTCGAACGAGTTGCGCGACGGGGGCGCTCTCTGGCAGGGCGTCCTGCAGGCGATCAGCACTCGCTGTGGCGAAGATCAGCGCGAACGAACTGTCGAGACGAGCGGCATCGTCGTAGGTGGAGCGGATGAGGGCCGCGATCGCATTGCGTTCCCGCGGATCGGCAACCGTGTCCAGCCCATCGATGACGACGACGTCGATGCGCCCCGACAACGCTCTCTCGACGGCTCCCACGGGATCGGGGTTGTTGGCCAGCATCGCGATGCCGACGCGGCGGCGCACCGCCCCGGCGTGGATCGGCAGCACTCGCCCGGTGACTTTGAGGTCGCCTGCCGAGGGGGCGAGGCGCCCGGCGATAGCCAGAAGCAGTGCCGTCGCCCGCTGGTGCTCCCGCGACTGAACGACGAGCATCCCGCCGGCGGGAACGAGCACGTCGACATCCTGGAACAGCGCCCCGTGCGGGCCGTCCACACGCAGTCCTCGAGCGGCGATGACCGATCCGTCGCCGGGCCAGTCGGCCAGAGCGAGTTCGTGGGCGAGCGACTCTCCTTCGACGTCGACGACGGGAAGGATGCGGTCGAGCCACTTCGGCAGATACCAGGCCCTGTCGCCGAGCAGCGCCATCACGGCCGGCACCAGCGTCATCCGCACGAGGAAGGCGTCGATCAGCACGCCCGCGGCGAGAGACAGGCCGATGGCCTGGACTGCGGAGTCGCCGCCGGGCACGAAGGCCGCGAACACGGCGAACATGATGAGACCAGCCGCCGTCACGACGGGTCCCGATCCGACGAAACCGTCTTCGATTGCCTTTCTCGCGTCGCCGCCGTTGTGCACGTACTCTTCGCGCATTCGAGCCACCAAAAAGACCTCATAGTCCATCGCGAGGCCGAACAGGATTCCCATCAGCAGGATGGGCAGGAAGTTCAGCACGGTTCCGGTGGACGTCGCACCGATCAGGTCGGCGCCGAAACCGTTGACGAAGACGGCACTGACCACGCCGAAGGCGGCGACAACCGAGAGCAGGTAGCCGATCGCCGCCTTGAGCGGCACGGCGATCGAGCGGAACACCATCATCAACAACAGGAGCGAGAGGCCCACCACGAAGGCACCGAACGGCAGGAGCGCGCCGCTGAGCTTGGCGGAGATGTCGACCCCGATGGCCGCCTGGCCTGTGACGGAGAGATTCACGCCGTAAACGTCGAGGAAGTAGTCGCGCTTGTCGCGGATGGCGTTGATGAGATCGGTGGTGCCCTGGTCGTCTGGCCCGGTGGTGGGGATGACCTGGATGATGCCGGTGCTGGCGGTCTCGTTGGGTGTGGCGAGCGGCACGCTGGCCACACCCGGCATCGCTTCGAGCTCGGTCTTCAGGTCGTCCATGAGCCCGAGCGGGTCGGTACTCTCGACGATGGTGCCGGTGACGATCAGCGGTCCGTTGAAACCAGGCCCGAAGTTATCGCTGATGAGTTCGTAGGTCTCGCGGGCCGGATCGCCCGCCGGCAGTGAGCCGGCGTCGGGCAGTGCCAGCCGAAGTCCCAGCGCCGGCAACGCGAGAGCCCCCAGAACAGCGATGACGGCGACGATGGTGACGACCGGGAACCGGATCACCGCGCGCACCCACCCGCGGAAAAAACTTCCCTCTGCGCGTCGTGACCGGCGCTTCGCGCTGCGGCGTTCGGCCCGGGCAATGGCTTTCGCGGAGGGCATCAGCCGGGTGCCGAGGAAGCTCATGAATGCCGGGGTCAGGGTGACAGCGATGATCACGGCGAAGGCCACAGACGCGGCGGCCGCGATTCCCATGGTGGTGAGGAACGGGATGCCGGCGATGGATAGGCCGACGAGGGCGATGATGACGGTGATGCCGGCGAAGATGACCGCCGATCCGGCCGTGGCATTGGCGCGCGCGGCTGCCTCGGGTGGTTCGACTCCCGATCTCATCAGTTCTCGGAAGCGGGAGAGGATGAACAGCGAGTAGTCGATGCCGACCGCGAGTCCCAGCATCGCCGCCAGGGCCGGCGTCGTCGCCGACACCCCGCCGAACACGGTTGCCGCGAAGATCAAGAAGATCGTGATGCCCACGCCGATCCCGGCTCCGATCAGGGGCATGGCGGCCGCGATGAAGGAGCGGAAGACGAGATAGAGGATGAGGAACGCAATCAGCGACCCGACGATCTCGCCCGGCTTGACCCCGACGCCGGTCTCCCCGGCGGAGAAGACGGCTCCACCGACAGACACCGTCGACCCTGCGGGGAGCACATCCTGCAAGGTCGTGCCTGCCTCGGCGAGATCTTCCTTGGTGGTCTCGCTCACCAGATCCGTCGTCGTGGTGAGCTGCACCGCGATGATGGCGGCGTCGCCGTCGGCGGAGAGGTTGTCGGCCCCACGCTCGTCGAAGGGCGAGGTGACGCTGTCGACGCCGTCGATCGCTTCGATCGCGGTGATCTCTTCCGAGATGGCCGAGGCGTAGGGCTCGGCTGTGAGCGGCTGGCCGTCGTCGGACACGACTACGATCTGCGCACTCGACCCACTGACCTGCGGGAAGGTGCGGCTGAGTTCATCGAGCGCCTGCTGGGACTCGGTGCCCGGGATGCTGACACTCGAGTCCATCCCCTTGTTCAGCAGAAGTGCACTTCCACCGGCGAACACGAGCACGATGAGCCAGATCGCAAAGATGCGGAGAGGAAATCGGTAGGCCCAACGGCCGATCGAGTAGAGCAGTGACGACATGGAGATCCTTCTGTGGGAACGGGTGCGGATTTATACGCCGTCGTATCGAACTCAATAATCATACATACGCGTATGATTGATATCTGATAGCTTGCTGAATCGGAGGAGGTGGCGAGATGACCTTCACGGCTGCGACCGGCCAAGCCGCCCGCCGCGCCCGAACGCGAGAGCGGCTGATGGATGCGGCATCGGATCTCTTCGCTGAGAACGGGTTCAGCGGGTCGAGTCTTGACATGATCTGTGAGCGCGCCGGATTGACCCGGGGCGCGTTCCACTACAACTTCTCCAACCGGGAGGAGTTGTTCCTCTCGGTCATGCAGCGCGGCTTCGATGAGACCCTCGTCGCGTTGGAGGCTCTCGGCGGTTCGACCCCCGGCCATCAACCCGAAGAACTCATCGATCTACTTGTCGCGTTCTACTCCACCCGTGGACAGGAGTTTGTCGCCTGGTCACGGCTGAATGAGGAGTTCCGGCTGCATGCAATGCGCGACCCGGCGGCGGCCGAGGCATACACCGAGTACTTTCGGGTCGTCCATCAGAAGTTGGCGTTCGCGATCACTCAGGCCGCCGAGTCGAAGGGCGCGAGGCTGCTCGCTCCGGCGGAGACCGTCGCGGCGATCTTCACGGGAACCTTCTTGCAGGCGGTCAGCGACGGCATCTTGGCGAGCCTCGATGACGGTGGTATTCAGCGTCTCGCAATGGACCGGATGTTCGTCATTCTGCACGCGCTGATGCCGTCGAGTCGCCGTTCACGCGGTTGACGAGCGGAGCAAGGCCGACCCGCGCCCCACAGCAAACTCCCTAGTGAGAAGACGGAGCCGGCGGCAGCTCATCATCATCGAGCTCCAACTGCTCCGACTTATTGGGCTTGAACGTCAACACCATCATCGCGATCACCACGAGAACGACGATGAAGGCCACCCCGAAGAAGATCACTGCCAACAGGGGACTGCGGGTGGCGAGCAGCACGGCGAGCCCCACGAACAGGGCCATCACCGCCGCGAGAACGATGAGTTCGACCGGCTTGAAGACGTCGCGCTTGGATGGCTGGTTCACGGGTTCTGCACCTCGAGGGTCACGGATTTGTTAGCTGTGCTGGCACCGGTCTCGGTGCCCCAGCGGAGCGACAGCCCCGCGATGACGAGGTAGATGCCGAGTACGGCACCGTAGGCGCCGAAGAGGCCCACGGCGACCAGGTCGGTGAGCGGAAGGAGGAGGAAGGCGAGCGCAAGGACGCCGGTCAGTGCGCCCATGGCGATCCAGTCTTTCGCGGGGGCCTCGCCGCGCGCGCGAAGCCCGGAGACGAGTTCGAGGATCGCGGTGATCGCGCCCCAGACACTCACCAGGTAGAGCAGAAAGCCGAGCCCGAACCCCTGCAGCGCCAGCGCGAGCACGCCGGCGACGACGCTGGTGACGGCCTGGGTGAGAAGCAGAGTGCGGCTCGTGCCCGCGGGCAGCGCGCGCAGGGTCAGGATGCCGGTGAGCAGGCCGGATGCGAGGGCGAAGGCTCCGAAGACGATCAGCCCGACGACACTCGAATGGTTGGGCGTGAAGGCCACCACCAGGGCGACGACGATCGCCGGGATCGCTCGGGCGATCGGCACGCCCCAGTAGGAGGATTGCGCCTGGGGGCGGGTGGGCTGGGTGGTCACCGCACGGCCTGCCTTCCAGTTCGAGAACTCAGCCAGTTTACCGTGACCAACCCAGGGGGATTTTCGAGGTGTTGTAGTGATTTGGGCGCCATTTCACCCTGGTATGCATGCTAGGCGTGTGTTCTACTCGGAATGAGTACGGTGTGGCATTTTGCCATTCCGAGGCAGTGTTGCCTGCACTGCGGCAGCGTTGCCTCACTCCAACGAGACCTGGGGGTCTTTGACATGGTGAATCTACAAGCAAATCGGCGGATCTCCATTATGGGCGTGGGCGCCCTTGCACTCGGTTCGATACTGACTTTAGGCCTAGCGAGCCCGTCTCAGGCCGCCACGGTCCTCGACGGACCGATCAACTTGGCAACGGCCGCGGGCTACGCCGTGCTCGCCGGCTCCACCGTGACGAACACCGGCCCGACCGTGGTCACGGGCGACGTGGGTCTCTCGCCGGGCACGGCCATAACCGGGTTCGAGGGCGCGCCCGCGGGGTCTTTCGTGGCGGGAACGGGATCGGCGCGCACAGACCCCGACGTCGACCAGGCCAAGATCGACCTGATGACGGCGTTCAACACCGCCGCGAGCCTCACGCCGCAGGCATCCGGCCTCTCGCAGCTCGCGGGCAAGACCCTGACGCCTGGCGTCTACTCCGGCGGGGCGCTCGACCTGTCATCGGGAAGCACCCTCACGCTCCAGGGTGGCGCCGAATCCGTCTGGGTCTTCCAGGCGGCGAGCACCCTCGTCACCGGGTCGGGCAGCCGGATCGAGCTGATCGGCGGCGCAAGCATCTGCAACGTCTTCTGGCAGGTCGGATCGTCGGCGACGCTGGGAAGCGGTTCGGCCTTCGTCGGCACGATCCTTGCTCAGGAATCGATCAGCGTCGGTGATGCCGCGGTCATTCAGGGACGTCTCCTTGCGAGCACCTCTGCGGTCACCCTCATCAACGACACCATCACACGCCCCGCGGACTGCATCGCGGCCACCGGAGACACAGAAGAGACGCCGAGTCCCGAGATCGTCTCTGAGGCACCCGAGGATGACGCCACGGTCGGCACGCCCTACCCGACGCACACCTTCATCGCCACGGGAACGCCGACGCCGACGTTCACTCTGACCGAGGGCGAGCTGCCTGCCGGGCTCACGTTGAACGAAGCGGGTGAGATCGTCGGAACCCCGACCGCGCCGGGCACGAGCACATTCACCGTGACGGCGAGTAATAGAAGCGGTGCGGTCACGGCCACCTACACGATCGTGGTGAGAGAGGCCGCGGTCGTAGTTCCGGTGCCCCCGGTCAGCACGCCCACAACGCCTGCGACGCCCGGCCAGGTCGCGCTTCCGCCTGCGAACTCGAAGAGTTCGGCGAACTCGACGGGCTCGACGCGCGGCGGCTCCCTCGCCGCCACGGGCTTCGAAGCCGGTGGCCTGATCGCCGGAGCGGCGGGCCTCCTGGCCCTCGGCCTCGCGTTCAGCCTGCGCGTCGCTCGCCGACGAAGCTAGGCCGACCCGCACCATCCGGTCGACGCGTCACGACAGCGTCGCGCTCGACTGGATGGCGCGGATCTCGTTCCACAGGCGGGATGCCTGCGCCGCCGTCGCCGTCGCGGTCACCTCGACCAGGTCGAGGGCAGGGCCGTTCGCCACGAGGGCGAGGCGCACGGCCTGCACGAGCGTGCCCGCCCGCGCATCCGGGTAACTGAACTCGATGCGGAACCCTGCACGACCGAGCACCTCGGGCCGGTCGCGCCCCAGCTCGGCGACCCCCTCTATAGAGCCGACCTTGTCGATGACGGACTCGATGGCGGTGTCGAGCGTGTAACCGGCACCGAAGCGCGAGATCGAGACGACCACGTTGGGCCGGAACTCACCCTGCTCGACCTCTTTGGCCGCGGCGAGCAGTGCGGCCGTCGTCGACAGCACGTGCCAGTCGTCGGGAACATCGAGCGACACGATGGGCAGCGCCGGCGCATCCGAGCTGGGGAACGTGAGCGTGCGGGACATCGTGCCGTGAGCCTTTCATCAGGGAGAAACACCACAGGCGGGCGTCGAGTGATCGACGCCCGCCTGATATCCGGAAGTACCGGAGAGCCGGATCCTCAGAAGAGGATCCGCTACGCGTTCGAGGTGCTCTCCTGGTCGGCGGCGTTCTTTGCTGCCTTCTGCGAGGCGTCCTCGAGTGCCGCGATGACCTGCTTGAGGGCGGCGGTGTGGGTGCCGCTCCACTCGCTGCGGAAGTTCTCCGCGTCGGGACCGGTCCACTGCACGCTCTGCAGAGCGCTGGTGAGCGTCGTCAGGATGGTCTGAACCTGCTGCGACTGCTGGTTGAGCTGCTTGCCCAGGCTCTGAACCTGCTCTACGTCAAGACCCCATACGGCCATGGTGTGCTCCTTCTTTTCTCCTGGCGACCCGGCGGTTCCGGTTTCGCTACATCCTGTGAGTCGATCTCACGTGTTCAGACTAGGGGCGGCCCCGGCGAGGAGTCGATGGGGAGAACTCCCCATGCCCGCTCACGCGTCAGGCAGCGCCACCTGCACCTTGGTGACACGGCCCTGCTGCACGACAAATCCGCGACCCGGCGGCAGGTCTGCGCGACGGAACCGGCCGAGCGACGTGCCGAGCAGGGTGTCGCCATCCAGTTCGCCTGGAACCAGCAGCAGGCCCCGCTTGGCGCCCTTGAACGACCCGGCCAGCGTCCATGCCCCCGACCACGTCGCCGTCTCGCTCTCGCCCACCACGAACACGTCGTCGCGCAGCGCCCGCTTGATGAGCCGGTCGATGTCGTTCTCGGCCGCGGTTCCCGTGAGCTCGCCGATGTTCTCCACGAAGATCGCGAGCGAGTCGGGCCGCAGCGTGCCGGCATCGAGCTGGCCCTGCAGGTCGTCGGCGAACGCGGCGACCTGGGCGGGGTCGGAGATCGACATCGACCAGGAGGGCAGGGGAGTGAGCGACGTCGTGCGGGGCGAGATGTGCACGAGCCGGATGCCCGGCTGCGCGCGGCGCAAGGCCGCGGCGAGAGTCGCGAGCGCCGTGGAGCGTCCACTCTGGCCCGAACCCGACACCATGAACGCCCCGCGCGGCGCGATGCCGAGCGGAGTCAGGTTGTCGTCGCGAACCGCGATCACGGGCAGGCCGCCCGTCGTGGCGGGCAGGGTCTGAAGGCCGATCGAGTCCGACAGCTTCTGGATGGGCGGCGCCTCGGGAATTCCCTGGCGACGCATGGCCTCGGCCAGCTTCGACACCTCGCGCGACTGGATCGCCACGTTCGGGTCGGCCCCCAGCACGGCGATCTGGATCTCGTTGCCGCCCATGAGTCCTCGCCCGGGGGGCGAGATCGCGGTGAGGGTGTCTTTCGGCACGCCGACCAACTGGTAGTCGTCTTCGCTGGCCATGCGCAGCACGAGGCGCCGCTGAACCGTCGAGCCGAGCGAGGCGGGCACCGAGTTGGGCCGGTCGCCCGAGATCACGATGTGCACGCCCACCTGGCGCCCGTCGCTCGCGATCTGTGCGAACGTGGTGAACCAGGCGGAGTGCCCGCCGAACTCGTACTGCTCACGGAACGCGCCGATTCCGTCGATCAGAATGATGATGCGGGGCTCGTTCGGCACTCCGGCGATGCGTCGGTACTCGCCGATGCTGCCGGCGCGAACCGCCGAATAGCGGGCCGAGCGGTCGTCGACGGTGTCGCGCAGCATCCGAAGCAACCGGATGACGCGCTCCTCGTCGTCGCCGTCGATGATGGCGCCCACATGGGGCAGCTCCTCGAGCATGCTGAGTCCGCTCGACCCGAAGTCGAGGCCGTAGATGTGGATGGGCCCGCCGCGCGGCGTGATGGCGGCGGCGACCGCGATCGTGCGCAGCGTCGCACTCTTGCCCGAACCGCCGGTGCCGTAGACGGCCATGTTGCCGTCGCGGTCGGGCTCGTAGAACACGGTCGGCTGAATCTGGTTCTCGGGCTCGTCGATCACGCCGAGCAGCAGTCGCTC
>NZ_CAXVWM010000067.1:0-10926 GCF_964263775.1 Agreia sp.
GACGGTGCCGGGGGTCAGGCCGAGGCTGGTGAGCGCGGCGGCGAAGTCGGCGTCGAGGAGCACGGCGGTGTCTACACCGGTGAGCGAGGGGATCGACGCGACGGGCGTCGGGGTGGTCTCGGCCGAAGACGACGGCGACGAGGTCGACTCCGTGGACTCAGACGTCGTGGAGCAGGCGGCCATGGAGACGGCCAGGATTCCGGCCGTTGCGAGGCCGAGAGTGGCTTTCGTGAACTTGTTCATGATGGTTTCCTCTTCGTTGCTGTCGTGTCTTGCAGGTGCCTATGATTCGGCACCCTCCCGAAGAAGGTTTGGTCTGCTGGGCGTCAGATGTCGATGTCGCTACCCATAGTGACTGTGCGGCCCGACGGTAGGCCGAAGCGTGCTGCTGGATTAGCGGCGTTTTGTGCCAGACCGACGAACAAGGCTTTGCGCCACCGGCTCATCCCCGGTGCCTGGGTCGTTCTGATGGCGCCTCGAGACACGAAGTACGACGCTGATTCCATCTGATTGGCGCGAATGTTCAGAACCCCGAGCGAGCAGGCCCTGCGCAATGCTCGAGGGATGTTCGGGGTGTCGGAGAACCCGAACCGCACCTTGACGTGGTCGATTCCGTCGTCGAGATAGCCGAGATCGTTGTACTCGAATGCCTTCTTCGGATCGACGTGAGGTACGTTCTCGATCACGACGGAGACAATGATGACTCGTTTGTGCAAAACGTTGTTCCGCTCCACGTTCGCGCGGAGAGCCAACGGGGTGGAGTCGCGGTTCGGATGCAGGAAGATGGCGATACCCGGGACGCGGACCACTTTCTGCTCACGGACGGCGTCGATGAACTCGGGCAGCGACCCCTCCTTTTCGATGCGACCGGCGATGACCAGTTCTCGTCCGCGCCGCCAGGTGGTCATCACGACTATCACCACGGTCGCCACGAGCAATGGCATCCACCCGCCGTGCAGAACCTTCGACAGGTTGGCGCTGAGGAACGTGACCTCAAGACCACCGAAGACCACGGCTGCGATCCCGATCTTCAGCGGCCCCCACCCCCACAGCCGGGGCGCCACCAGCAGAAGGAGGACGGTGTCGATCACGAGGGCGCCCGTGACCGAGACCCCGTAGGCCGTCGCAAGAGCAGTCGACGACCTGAAGACGAGCATAACCGCCATCACGCCTATGAAGAGCAGCGCATTGACAGCAGGCAGGTACACCTGCCCACCCTCCTTCTCCGAGGTGTGCCGAACAGTCAACGGCGGCAGGAGTCCGAGTTGAATCGCCTGCCTGGTCAGAGAAAAAGCGCCGGAGATCACCGCCTGGCTGGCGATGACCGTGGCTGCGGTTGCGAGCACGACCACAGGCAAACGAGCCCACTCGGGAAAGAGCAGGAAGAACGGATTGGTGCGGGAGGCCGGATCATCGAGGATCAGTGCGGCCTGGCCCAGATAGTTCAGCACGAGGGCGGGAAACACCACGGCGAACCAGGCGCGCCTGATCGGCGGTCTGCCGAAATGTCCCATGTCGGCGTAGAGAGCCTCCGCACCCGTGATGACGAGCACCACCGCCCCCATCGCCACGAACGCGATGATCGGATGGGCGACGATGAAAACCACCGCGTATGTCGGTGACAACCCCACCAGAACGGTCGGATTCTGCACGATCATCGAGACACCGGCTGCGGCGATCACGACGAACCAGAGAAGCATCACCGGGCCGAAAAGCCGGCCGACCTTCCCTGTTCCGTTCCTCTGGAAAGCGAACAGTGCCGCGAGAATCACTGCGGCGATGGGGACGATCAGGTTCCGGATGCCGGGAACGACGGTCTCCAGGCCCTCGACCGCTGAAAGCACACTGATCGCCGGGGTGATCAGAGAGTCGCCGTAAAACAGCGAAACCCCGACGATGCCGATAACGAGGAGGAGTCCCGTCTTTGCGCCCTTGGTCGCGGACAGGCGCTGCGCGAGGGCGGCAAGCGCCATCACACCACCCTCACCGTCGTTGTCGGCGCGCATCAGGATCGACACGTACTTGACCGAGACCACGATCGTCACGGCCCAGAACATCAATGAGATCACGCCGTACACGTCTTCGGGGGTAGCCTTCACAGCCCCGCCGTCGATGCTGAAAACGGTCTGCAGGGCGTACAGCGGACTCGTTCCGATGTCACCGAAGACGATGCCGAGCGCTGCTAATGCGAGTCCGCCGGCACCCGCGGCCAACGGCCGTGCGGATTTTCCTCCCGGCAGGCGAGTGCCACCAGATACGGGCTTCTGTGGATGAACGATGTGCGCCTCACTCGTTCAGCAACGCGGCCGGCGTGCGGCGGCGGGCGCTGCGCAGGTACAGGGCGCAGGCCGCGGCGGTGAGCAGCGCGACGGCAGCCCAGAAGAGCGCGAGGTTCAATCCGTAGTCGAGCGGCAGAATGGTGGGGTTCTTCGAGCCGAGCGACTTCTTGTAGATCTCGGGCAGCACCAGCAGGCTCATGATCGCGCCCACGACGATGCCGCCCTGGATGATGGCGAGCACGGCGAACGGAATGCGTCGACCGGCGCGGCGCATCCCGACGTCGAGTAGTAGCAGCAGAGGCGACAGGATGCCGTCGTGCACGATGATGGCGGCGCCGATCCAGACGATGACGCCCAGAATCTGGTCGGGGCGCTCTTTCTGAACCATGATGAGGGCGCCGAGAAAGAGACCTGCGAGTCCGATCACGATCAGGATGATGCGGGCGATCTTCACGACTCCACCTCCAGGCTGCTCAGCCATTTGGTCTGCAGCACTCCCGGCCTTCCCGGCGCGATCATGCGCGCGGGATAGCCGTGGTCGATGTCGAGCGTCTCTCCGTTGACCTCCAGGGCGACGAGGGTCGAAGCGTCGAAGGCGTACTCCGGGCCCATCTGGGTGACCCGATAGCCGCCCTTCTTCTCGAGGCTGGTGAGCTTGAGCCCGTTCCCCGTGTCGGCTCCGACCCGGTCGAGCAGGTCGCGCAGGCGCACGCCCTTCCAGGTGGCCATTTGGCTCCAGCCCTCGACGCACGAGATGGGCAGGTCGACCGTGGTCTGCGGAAGCGCCAGCAGCTCGGCCCGCGACAGGGCGACCGTGCGCGACCCGTTCGAGATCGTGAGCGCCCAGTCGGGCGAGACTGCCGTGTCGAGAACCTGCGCCGCCTTCGCCGTGCGGTTCACGGGCAGCCCGGCGGGCCCCGTTCCCTTGACGCGCGGCGCGAAGATGTTGAACGGGCTCAGGGCGGCGTACGACTGGCCTGCCGTGAGCACCACGACGGTGGCGGTCGAAACGCCGACCGTCGTGATGAATCCACGCCGACTGACGGAGGGCTTGGCTTCGGGAGTCTGGTCGATCCAGCGGAAGATTCGACCTGTCACGCCGCCGACCCGAGCCGTCTCGCCGTCGGGAGCCGTCTCGCCGTCGCGACCCTCGGCATCCGGCGTCTCTTCGCCGCGCAGCTCGCGCGACCCGTCGGAATTGCGCGTCCAGAACCGGGCGATCACGGGCAGCTTCACTGCGATGTGGATGGCGAGCGAGCCGATGACCACGAACGAGAGCGCCCAGTGCACCTGGCGGAAGCCGAAGTTCCAGGGGTACCACTGGTAGGTGTTCAGCAGTCCGATCGTGATCTGCACGAGCGAGGCGCCGACGAACAGGGCGATCGACGCGCGCTCGAGAAAGTGTAGCGGCCCCTTCAGGGGAGGAGTCTGGAACAGCAGCGGATAGACCGTGTAGAGCTTGCCCAGGATCAGCGGAAAGCAGGCGATGCCGGCCGTGATGTGGATGCCCTGGGTCACCTGGTAGAGCTGCGCCGGCACGGTCGAGAACCGCATCCACGGCTCGGGCTCCTGCAGAAAGTGGCTGTAGAGGCCCGTGCCGAAGCAGAGGAGGAAAGCGAGGGCGAGGAGGCGGCCGATGACGACCGTCATGCGCGGATTGCGTGGGGGCGCGGCGAGAGCCTGTTGCGTCGCTGCGAGGAGGCGTCTCACGATGTCACCCTACCCCGTCGACCCGTCAGACCCGTCGATCGAGCAGAAGGTCGCGCACTCCGGCACCACGACTGACTCGCTCGAAGACCTCGGCGAAGCGGCCGGAGGGGGCGATCGCCGCCACCTCGTGGGCGTCGTCGAGCGAGTCGACGTCGTTGATCTCGGCGAGCAGCTTCACGCGGAGATCGGCCTCGAGCAGGCGCTCCAGCTGGTCGCGACCCGTCTCGGCCTCCGACATGGCCACGCCTCGAATGAGCGAGCCGTCTGGTTCGCGCATGCCGAGGGCCCAGAAGCCGCCGTCGCTGGCGAAGCCGAACCAGGCGTCGATGTCGTCGTGCCAGCGGCTGATCGCCGGCTCGAGCAGGGCCCGCGTGACCTGGGGGGTATCCATGCCGATCATCAGCAGTGGGCCCTCGACCGAATCGAAGAGAAAACCGAGTCGCTCGTCGAGCGTTCCCGTGTTCTGGTGCAGAATCTCGAATCCGTCGGCTTCGGCGGGCGGGTTGCTGCCGTCGAAGAACAGGATGCGCCGGTCGGCGGGCACGCGGTTCACCACGTCGAGCGTGTCGCCCAGGCTCGCCGCCGCGATCTCGGCGGCCTCTTCATAGGAGAACGGCGGGTGCAACCGCGTCTTCACGCGTCCGGGGATGCACTCCTTGGCGATGACGGCGATGGTGAGCATGGAGAGTCTCCTGATCTCGAGAGGCGCTGCGGGCCAATAACTCGTACTGGTCACTCTATGTAGTTCGTCACAGGTGACGGATTGGATTCCCCCGCGTCATGAACTGATGTAGGGCCAACTGTCAGCGAACGTCGCGCAGCAGCTTCGACATGTCGTTGATCGCGAGGTAGGTTCCCCGGATCGTGCCCGTGACTTTCGATCGGCCCACCCGAGGACTGTAGGGCGTGTCGAGTTCGTCGATTCGCCAGCCGGCGGCGGATGCCTTCAGCAGCATCTCGAGGGGATATCCGCTTCGCCGATCGCGCAGGTCGAGCGAAAGCAGGCCCTCGCGGCACGCCGCGCGCATGGGCCCGAGATCTTTGATCGCGATGTGCGCGCGATGTCTGATGAGAAACGAGAGCGCGCGGTTGGCGAAACGCGCGTGCAGGGGCCACGCTCCGGCCGTGGTCGGGATGCGGCGACCGAGCACGAGGTCGGCTCGATCGGCCGTGATGCGCTCGACGAGGGTCGGCAGCCCGGCGGGGTCCATCGATGCGTCTGCGTCGCAGAACGCCACGATCGGGGCCGTCGCGGCGAGCAGCCCCGCGTGCGCGGCCGCGCCGAAGCCGCGGCGGGATTCGGCGACCACCAGGGCACCCGCCGCGCGCGCGATCTCGGCCGACGCATCCGTCGACCCGTTGTCGACCACGATCGCGCGGTAGCCCTCGGGCAGCCGCGACAGCACCCAGGGCAGCGCCTGGGCCTCGTTGAGGCAGGGCAGCACCACATCGACCTGGGCGGTCATGCGCGCAGCGGGGCCGTGGCGAACTCGGCCATTCCGGCATCGAAGTCGGTGACGGCCCGCCAGCCGAGCTCGCGGGCGATCTTCTCGCTCGACGCCGTGATGTGGCGCACGTCTCCGAGGCGGAACTCGCCGGTGACGACGGGCTCATCGCCGTTCGAGGCGCGGCTGAGCGAGACGGCCATCTCGCCGATCGTGTGCACGACTCCGCTGCCCACGTTGAAGGCGCGGAAGGTGGAGGCCGCCTCGGGCGCCGCGGTCGCCTCGGGCGCCGCGGTCGCCTCGAGCGCCGCGAGGTTCGCCGCCGCCACGTCGCGCACGTGCACGAAGTCGCGCCGCTGAGCGCCGTCTTCGAAGACGCGTGGAGCCTGGCCGCGGGCAAGCGCCGAGCGGAACAGCGCCGCGACCCCGGCATACGGAGTGTTGCGCGGCATCCCCGGCCCGTAGACGTTGTGGTAGCGCAGGCCGATGGCCCGGCCGCCGGCGGAGCGCGCCCACGAGGTCGCCAGGTACTCCTGGCCGAGCTTCGACGACGCGTACACGTTGCGCGGGTCGAGGGGCGCGTCTTCTGTGATGAGCCCCGGATGCAACGGCTCGCCGGTGGCCGGATCGAGCGGCTCGAAACGGCCGGCCTCGAGATCGGCGACCCGTCGGGCCGGCGGACGCACGGCATCCCCCGCCGCGTTGCGGTAGTCGCCCTCGCCGTATACGACCATCGACGAGGCCTCGACGAAGCGGTCGATGCCCGCCCGGGTCATGCCGGCCAGCAGCACCGCCGTGCCCAGCTCGTTCGACGAGACGTAGTCGGGAGCGTCGAAGAAGTCGACTCCGAGGCCCACCTTTCCGGCCTGGTGACAGACCGCGTCGACGCCGTCGAGCGCGCGCGCCACGGTCTCGTCGTCGCGCACATCGCCGAGCATGAACTCCGCGCGGGGCTCGAGTGCGGGGGCCGTCTCGTGCACGTCGGCCCGCAGCGAATCGAGCACGCGCACGGCCCATCCGGCATCCAGAGCCTGGCGCACGATTTCGCTGCCGATGAACCCGGCGCCGCCGGTGACGAGCAGATGCGGCATGTGTTGACCCCCCAAGATGTGGATGCCCAGCCTAACCGCCGCTCGACATCCACGCGGTTCCGCGGGCGCGCAGCCCGAGCGTCAGGGCGCGCGCGCCCAGGTAGCCGAAGCCGAAGGCCAGCCATAGCCAGACGAGCGCGGCGGTGCCGTTAGTGCCGGCAGTCTTATCGGAGAAGAACAGGGCGACCAGCCCGAGGAGCGGCGCGTAGATCGCCACGTTCACGACTCCGCTGAGCGCGAGGTAACGGGCGTCGCCCGCCCCGATCAGCACGCCGTCGAGAACGAAGACGTAGCCCGCGAGCGGAGTGCCCGCGGCCATCACGAGCACGACCACGAGCAGCGCCTGCTGCACGTCGCGGCTCGACGAGAAGACCGGGCCGAGCAGGGGCGAGAGGGCCGCGAGCAGAATTCCGAGCGCGACCCCGGCGCCGATTCCCCACCGCACGAGGCGGCGCATCACGCCTGTGACGCGCGCGACATCCTGAGCCCCGAGGCCGTGGCCCACCAGCGCCTGGCCCGCGATCGCGAGGGCGTCGAGGATGAACGCCAGCGTGAAGAACAGCGTCGACGCGATCTGGAACGTCGCCAGCTCGACGATGCCGAGTGTCGAGGCGACGACGACCGTGGCCAGCAGGGCCGCGCGCAGGCTCGCCGTGCGCAGAAACAGCCAGCCGCCGGATGCCGCAGCGCCACTGACGCCCGCCAGTCCGAAACGCAGGCTGACGCGTTCGCTGCGGGATGCCCGCACGGCGATCACGAGATAGACGGCGGCCATCGCCCACTGGGCGACGACGGTTCCCGCGGCCGAGCCCGCGATGCCGAATCCGAAGCCGTAGATGAAGAGGGCGTTGAGCCCCGCGTTCGCCGCGAACCCGCTGACCGCCACGACGAGGGGAGTCTTGGTGTCTTGCAGCCCGCGAAGCAGGCCGGTCGCCGCGATCACGAGCAGCATGGCGGGGAGGCCAGCGAGCGAGACCGTGAGGTAGACGACGGCCTGCTCCTCGACCGCGGCGGAGGCTCCGAAGAGGTGCACCAACGGGCGGGCCGCGGCGACGCCGACGGCGACGAGTACCCCGCCGAGCAGCGCCGCCAGCCAGAGACCGTCGATACCCGCCCGGATGGCGCCCGGCCGATCGCCGGCGCCGAGTCTGCGCGCCACTGCGGGCGTCGTGGCGTAGGCGAGAAAGATGAGCAGTCCGATCGCGGTCTGCAGCAGGGCGCTCGCGATGCTGAGCCCGGCGAGCGGCGTCTCGCCGAGGTGCCCGACGAGGGCCGTGTCGGTGAGCAGAAAGAGCGGTTCGGCCACGAGGGCTCCGAGCGCGGGAACGGCGAGTCGCAGTATGTCGCGATCCAGTGCCTTCACCCTGCGAGCCTAGCTAGGCTCGCCACTGGCCATGTTTGGTATCAGCACTGATACCATCGGTGCATGCCGATGACTCTCCGTCTGTCCGACGACGAAGCCGACGCCCTGCGCCGGCGTGCCGAATTCGAATCCCGATCCATGCAAGACGTCGCCAAGCAGGCGGTGCGCGAGTACGTGGAGAACCACAGTCGTCGCGATCTTCTCGAGAACGTGCTCGAGACCGAACTGCCGCGCTACACCGAGGCCCTCGAGCGCCTCGGCCGGTGATCTATCTGCGGTACGACGAGCTGCTTTTTGTTGCCGAGCGCGCCATTGGCGACGACGTTGTGGTGCGCGACCACGGTCTCCTCGAGTCCGCCCTGGCGCGTCCGCAGGCCAGCGCGTTCGGCCGAGACGCCTATCCCACCCTGATGCTGAAAGCCGCGGCGCTGACGCACTCTCTCGCTCGCAATCACGGCCTCGTCGACGGCGACAAGCGCCTCAGCCTCTCGGCTCTGATCGCGTTCCTCGGCCTCAATGGTGTGCGGCTCACGTGGACGAACGACGAGGCCTACGAGATCATCGTGGCCATCGCATCCGCAACCCTCGACGACGTCGGCGAGATCGCCGAGAGAATCGAGCGCGGCAGCGCTGCTCGCTAGGCTTGCGGGATGACCACCTCCGGCATCGACTCGACCGAACTCGACCCCTCCATCCGCCCGCAAGACGACCTGTTCAGGCACGTCAACGGCAAATGGATCGCCCGTACCGTCATTCCCGACGACCGCGCCCGCGACGGCTCGTTCTATCAGTTGCACGAAGAGGCAGAGAAGGCCGTTCGCGACATCATCATCGAGGCGCAAGACGGCGCTCCCGGCACAGAGGAGCGCACGTTCGGCGACCTCTACGCGAGCTTCCTCGACGAGGAGCGCGTCGAAGAGCTCGGCACCACCCCGATCGAGGCGCAGCTCGCCGACGTGGCCCGCCTCTCGAGCGTGCACGAGCTGCTCGAGACGGCCGCGCACCTCGAACGCCAGGGGGTGGGCGGCTTCTTCCGTCTGTTCGTCGACAACGACCCGGGCAACCCCGAGCGCTACCTGGTGTTTATCGAGCAGGGCGGAATCTCGCTGCCCGACGAGAGCTACTTCCGCGACGAGAAGTTCGCCGACATCCGCACCGCATACCTCGGCCACATCGAGCGGATGCTCGCGCTGGGGGGCCTCTCGGATGCCGCGGCCCGCGCCCAGCGCGTCTTCGACCTCGAGACGGCGATCGCCGCCACGCACTGGGACAACGTGCAGACGCGCGACGCGCAGGCCACCTACAACCTGCTGTCGTGGAGCGACTTCACAGCGTCGGCTCCGACAGTCGACCTCGACGTCTGGCGCGACGCATTAGGCGCTCCCGAGTCGGTCTTCGACGAACTCGTCGTGCGCGAGCCGTCGTTCGTGTCGGGCATCGCCGAGCTCATCACCGAAGATCGGCTCGACGCGTGGCGCGACTGGCTGTCGTGGCAGGTCGTGCACGGCGCAGCCGCGTATCTGCCAGCCGTCTTCGTGAACGAGAACTTCGACTTCTACGGTCGCACCCTCACGGGAACGCCGTCGATGCGCGCCCGCTGGAAGCGCGGGGTGTCCCTCGTCGAGGGCGCCATGGGCGAGGCCGTGGGCCGCATCTACGTCGACCGTCACTTTCCGCCGACGGCCAAGGCGGCCATGGATGTGCTGGTCGCCAATCTCATCGAGGCGTACCGGGCATCCATCACCGACCTCGAGTGGATGACGCCCGAGACGCGCGAGCGCGCCCTCGACAAGCTCGACAAGTTCACTCCCAAGATCGGCTTCCCCGTGAAATGGAGGGACTATTCCACTCTCGTGATCGACGCGGGCGACCTGGCCGGCAACATCCGCGCCACGAGCGAGTTCGAGTTTCAGCGCGAGCTGGGCAAGATCGGCAAGCCGCTCGACCGCGACGAGTGGTTCATGACTCCGCAGACCATCAACGCCTATTACAACCCCGGCTTCAACGAGATCGTCTTTCCGGCGGCCATCCTGCAGTACCCGTTCTTCGACGAGAGTCGGGATGCCGCGGCCAACTACGGCGCGATCGGCGCGGTCATCGGCCACGAGATCGGGCACGGATTCGACGACCAGGGCTCGCGCTTCGACGGCGACGGCCGGCTCACCGACTGGTGGACCGAGGCCGACCGCGAGGCGTTCGAGAAGCGCACCTCGTCGCTCATCGACCAGTACAACGCGCTCGCTCCCGCGCAGGTGCCCGACCAGCACGTCAACGGTGCCTTGACGATCGGCGAGAACATCGGCGACCTGGGTGGCCTCAGCATCGCGTGGCACGCTTACCTGCTCTCGCTCGACGGGCAGGAGCCGCCGGTGATCGACGGCCTCACCGGTGTGCAGCGCTTCTTTCTGTCGTGGGCGCAGGCCTGGCAGCAGAAGTCGCGCGACGAGGAGGTCGTGCGCCTGCTGTCGATCGACCCGCACTCGCCGAACGAGTTTCGCTGCAACCAGATCGTGCGCAACATCGATGAGTACTACGACGCCTTCGGCGTGACCGAGTCGGATGCCCTCTGGCTGGCCCCGGAGGAGCGCGTCACGATCTGGTAGGCGCAGATGAGCGAGTGACTCGTGCGCTGACGCCCGTGCCGGTTGTCACAGATCGACCTAAGATCCGCATCCAAGGTCGATTAGCGACAGACGGCAGCCGCTACGGTCGCATGGTGTGTCAATAATCGACCCTCCGCTCGCCGGGAGGGTCGATTACTGACATACGGTCCCGTTGGTTCGAGCTAGCCGACCTTCAACTCGCACACGTTGTCGGTGAAGTAGTTCTCGACCAGCACCGAGCCCGACTCGGCTCCCGAGCTCGGCACGAATACGGCGATATTTCCGGTGACCGACGCGCCCGGGGTGAGGTCGGGCGCGAACAGCAGCTCCGGCTGGGGAAGCACGGCGTAGTCTGCGGGCGACGCGATGTCTTCTGCGACGCCTTTAAAGATGGCGCTGGTGCCGCCGGCCGGAAACGCCTCGGTGCCCAGCTGC
>NZ_CAXVWM010000068.1:0-11053 GCF_964263775.1 Agreia sp.
ACGATGCACCTCTTGCCGAGGAACGCGTTGCGGTACATGCCCGACGTCGCCACCGTCTCGATGCGGGCATTGATGGGCTGCGGCCGCTTCTTCAGGTCGGGGTACCAGCTGGGAACGAAGCCCCAGCGCACCGGCTCGAGCTCACGCCCGTGCTCGCGCCGCTGCCGCACGACCGCCACGTCGTCGGTCGGCGCCACGTTGAAGTTGTCTTCGAGCTCGGGCAGGCCATCCAGAAGTCCGTCGAGCAGGTCACCGGATGCCCGCGCCACCACAAATCTTCCGCACATGCGTCGAGGCTAACCCGCTCCGGTCGGCTCGGCGATCAGCACCATGCCGTTCGCGCTGTTCGCGGTCACCATGAGCGCCTCGATCCACGTGCGATTCACGGGCGGCGGCCGGTTGCCGAAAAAACGGATGTGCAGCGGAATCGTCGGATGCATCCAGATCGAACTGCGCCCATTGCCTTCCTCGGAGTTGTGCTCCCAGTTGAGGAGGAACGATTCCCCTCGCCGGAACTTGGCGTTGACGACCACGCGGATGTGCGCGAGAACACGATCGTCGATGTCGATTTCGAGGCCGGTCGGGCCGTAGATGAGTTTTCCCACGTCACTAGTTTATCTAGCTATTCAGGGTGCTGTGACACGGCGTCGCTCATCTGGTCGAGAAACGTCGCGACGATGCCCGCCTCGAGCGGGCCGAGCCGGCTCGCCACAGCCATCATGCGCCCGTGCAGGTCGCCGAAGGTCTCACGCATGTCTGCATGGGCGGTCGGGGTGGCAGTCAGCACGACTCCCCGACCATCGTTCGGATGCTTCGCTCGGCTCAGATGGGCACTCGCGACAAGCCGATCGACCAGCACGGTCGTGGATGCCGACGAGATTCCGAGATGCGCGGCAAGGTCTTTCGGACTCACGGCCCTCGCGTCGCGCTCGGCGTTGATGATGAAGCGAAGAGCCATCATGTCGGTCTCGTTCAGCCGCAAGGCTGCACGGGTACGGCGCCGCATCTCCGTTTCGGCGGCCCGATAGCGGCGGAGCGCGTTGAGGGCGTCGACCCCCGTTCTGGCCGCCGGATCGTCGCCGTACCAGTAGCCCGAGGCGCGCGCCTCCGAGGATTCCATGATCTCAACTCTACGGCCAGGTCGCTAGGCGGACTAAGAATCGGGTTCCGTCTTATCGAACAGGTGTCCGAGAAACCGTGATAGACTACCGTGATGTCGATTGTGCGGAGTACTGTTCTGCTCGACAATTCTCGAGTCTCCTCCGACTCCCCGTCAGACCCACGGGCGGCTCGCACGCGGCAGGGAATTCTCTCCGCCGTCGCGCGACTGCACGCCGCAGACTCGAAAGACATCTCGGTCAGCGACATCGTGCGCGAGGCACAGATCAGCCGCAGTTCGTTCTACGCGCATTTCTCCAGCCTCGATGATCTGGCCGTCGCGCTGCTGCGGCAGGAGTTCGCATCTGTGGTCGGCCCGAACACGCGCAGTGCAGCTGCCGGCTCGGGTCTGCGCGAGAGTTACACCCGCCTCGTCGAGCATTTCGCGCAGCGAGAATCCATCTACTCCTCCGCGCTGGGCCTTCCGCTGTCACGTCGTGCGTTCGACGACGTGGTCGCGGCATACGCCGAGCAGGTGCTCGCGTCGTTCGACGAACCGGCATCCGAGGCCGACGCCATCCGGGCCCGCCTTGCCGCCACGTACGTGGCCGGCGGTACGGTCAGCCTGCTCAGCGCGTGGGTGGCGAATCACCATGACATCAGCGCAGACCAGCTGGCCGGGCAACTCATCGACCTGTTGCCCGCGTGGCTCAGCTGACTTTCCCCGAACAATCCTCCCTGCACCACGTCACACAGAAAAGAGAAGCTCAACCGTGAAATTCGATATTGGAGAGACCCTCGTCTACCCGCACCACGGGGCGGTCACCATCACTGAACTCGAGACCAAGGTAGTCAAGGGCGAAGACAAGCGTTACATGACGCTTCGGGTGCACACGAGCGATCTCATCATCAAGCTTCCGATCGACAACGTAGAGCTCGTCGGGGTGCGCGACGTCATCGACGCCGCCGGCGTCGACGAGGTGTTCGCTGTTCTTCAGAACGACTTCGTCGAGGAGCCGGGCAACTGGTCACGTCGCTACAAGGCGAATCAAGAGAAGATGGCCTCGGGCAGTGTGCACCGTGTCGCCGAGGTCGTGCGCGACCTGTGGCGTCGCGAGCAGGCGCAAGGGGTGTCGGCCGGCGAGAAGCGCCTGCTTCTCAAGGCGCGCCAGGTTCTCATCTCCGAACTGGCTCTCGCGCGCAGCGTCAACGACGAAGACGCCTCGCTGCTGCTCGACGAGGTGCTGAACGCGGTCGTCGTATAACGCGCTCGTAGTAAAACAGTGACCCCGGTGCGAGTGACGCACCGGGGCCTGTTGTGTGAACGAAAAAGGGCTGCTAGCTGCAGACCTTTCCGAGTTCGGTGAACGTCGTCTGAACATCTGTGGATGCCGCCGTCAGGGCATCGACATCGGCGCCGGTCGGGTCGGACGCGTACTTCGCGAACTCGTCGACCAGGGCGGTGAGCGCGCCGTTGGCGTCTTCGGCAGCGGGGGTCACCTCGTCGTTGGTGACCTTCGACACGTTGTCGGAGAAGGTGTCGGCGACGGCCTGCAGCGACTTCGACGCGCCCTCGGGGTCGGTCGACGCGTTGGAGAGGCTGCTGCTGAGGTCGTCCTGCACGTTCGTGAGGCCCTTCTCGAGCACCTTGCAGGCGTCGGCCTTGCTCTGTCCGCCGGCGCAGCCGGTGAGCAACAGGCCGGAAATTGCCAGCGCGCCGATCAGCGACGCGGACTTGGAGCGGGAAAAACTCATGGGTGTGGACTCCTATAAGGGGGTGCGTGGAGTTGAAACCCTAGCAGCCGAGCTCTGGTCAGAAGAGTCCCACGAACCCCGGCTCGGGGTGCAGAACGACACCGAACTCCGCCGAGACCCTGTTCTGAATGTAGCGAGACAGTTCGGCAATCTGCGCCGCCGACGCCTGGCCCGTGTTCACGATCGCCAAGGTGTGCTTCGACGAGATCGCCGCTCGCGAGCCCGGCAGCGAGAAACCGCGCCCGATTCCCGCGTGCTCGATCAGCCAGGCCGCGCTCAGCTTGACCCGGGGCTCCGCGCCGGTTTCGGATGCCGGCAGCGGGCCGCCGAGATCGACGGACAGGCCCGACGCGGGGTCGGGCAGCGCAATGACCAGGGCCTCGTCTTCTCCGCCCACCGGCCAGCGCGGGGCTGCCGCGGGCAGCCCGCGCGCGAAGTTCTCGCTGACGACCGGGTTGGTGAAGAACGACCCGGCGCTCACCGAATCCGGATCCGTGGCATCCAGAACCATGCCCTTCGAACGGCGCAGATCGAGCACCGCCTGGCGCACCGCGCCCAGGGCGACGCGGTCGCCCTGGGCGACACCGAGTGCCGTGGCCAGCTGCGGGTACGCGACCGGGTCTCCGAGCGCGAGCGAACCGGGCATGTCGGATGCCGCATCCTGCGCCGTCGAGTCGGTGAGCGAGAACGTGACCGAGAGCACAACGCCTCGCTTGCCGTGCTTGAACACGCTCGAGCGGTATGCAAGCTCGAGGTCGTCACGCGCGATGCGCTCGACGCGGCCGGTGCCGTAGTCGAGAAAGTCGACCGACACGATCGCGTCGCCGACCTCCTGCCCGTAGGCGCCGATGTTCTGGATGGGCGACGCCCCCGTCGACCCGGGAATGCCCGAGAGCGCCTCGAGACCCGACCAGCCCTGCTCGACCGTGTAGGCCACGAGTTCGTCCCACGGCTCGCCCGCCTGCACGCGCAGGCGCACGGTGCCGCTGGGTGCCACGATGCGGGCCACTCCCCGGGTCACGACGCGGATGACGGTGCCGTCGAAGCCCTCGTCGGAGATGACGACGTTCGATCCCCCGCCGAGCACGAACCAGTCGTCACCCGAGTCCCACACGTCGAGCGCAGCCTGCAGCAGCTCCGGCTCTCCCTGCGGTTCGATGATGCGGGCGGCCGGACCGCCCACCCTGAGCGTCGTCAGGGGGCCGAGCACAACATCCACGGCCTCGACGGAGCCGCCCGTCGGCTCGCTGTCGTGCGGCTTGCTGTCGTGCGGCTCACTGTCGTGCGGCTCGGGCCGACCGTGCCGTCCGCTCATGCCGCGGATGCAGACGGAGCAAGGGAGACGACGGCCTGCGCCTTGCCCAGGACTGTGTCGCCGTTGTAGGTGACCGTGAGGTCGATGCGCGCGGTGCCGGCTTCGGCGTCGACCGTGCCGACCTTCGCGCTGACGACCAGCTCTGCGCCCTCGACGGGGTCGACGAGCACGGGGCGCGTGAAGCGCACCTGGTAGTCGAGCACGCGCCCGGGGTCGCCGATCCAGTCGACGACCGGCTGCACGGCGATTCCCATGGTAAGCATGCCGTGGGCGAGAACGCCGGGCAGGCCCACGGATGCCGCGACGTCGTCGCGGTAGTGGATGGCGTTGAAATCGCCGGAGGCTCCGGCGTAGCGCACGAGCGAGTCGCGGCTCAGTGGATAGTGCCCGCCTGCGACGACGTCTCCGGCGGTCAGCTCTGCGGCATCGAGCGAGATTCCGGCGGTCATTCGTCTCCCCTGACGACGAGGGTGGAGGTGGCGGTCACGACGTGCGCGCCCGCCGAGTCGACGATCGTCGACTCGGCGGTGACCATCGAGTGACCACCGAGCGATTTGATGCTCGCGACGCTCAGAGTCGCCGTGAGCTCGTCCCCCGCCACGATGGGCCGGGTGAAGGTAAAGCGCTGGTCGCCGTGAACCACGCGCGAGAAGTCGATGCCGGCATCCGGTTCGGACAGCAGCTGGTGCAGGGTGTACTCCTGCACGACGACGGCGAAGGTGGGCGGCGCGACGACGTCGGCGTAACCGGCCGCGCGAGCGGCCTCGACGTCGGTGTTCACGGGGCTCGTGGCGAAGACGGCGCGCGCGAATTCGCGCACCTTCTCTCGGCCCACAAGGTAGGGATCGGTCGCGGCGAAGGTGCGGCCGACGAGTTCGGGGTTCACTGGCACGCCCCCATTCTACGAACCCGCGGCCGAGCGCGCCCCCGCCGGGCACACGCGCCGTCCGTGGACGCACGCGTGCCCGCTAGAGGAGCGCTGGCGGCGGGGTCAGCCGGAGACGGCCCACATCGCGACCGCGCTCGCTGCGGCGACGTTGAGCGAGTCGATTCCGTGCATCATGGGGATCTGCACCACGGTGTCGGATGCTCGGATCGCCTCGTCGGTGAGCCCCTCGCCCTCAGCGCCCAGCACCAGGGCGAGCCTCTCGGGGAGGCGAGAGGAGAAATCGCGCAGGCCGATCGCATCCGGGGTCAGGGCCAGCGCGGCGATGTGAAAGCCCGCGCCCGCGAGCAGCTCGCGAGTTTCGGCCCACTCGCCCACGCGAGTCCATGGAACCTGCAGCACGGTGCCCATGCTCACGCGAATGGCCCGGCGGTAGAACGGATCGGAGCAGCGCGGCGTGACGAAAATCGCGTCGGCGCCGATGGCTCCGGCGGAGCGGAAGATAGCTCCGACATTGGTGGGGTCGACCACGTTCTCGAGCACCACGATGCGGCGGGCTTTCTCGAGCAGGGTCGACGGGTCGACGAGGGCCGGGCGGTTCATCGAGGCGATCAGGCCGCGGTGGAGAATGTAGCCGGTGAGGTCTGCGAGCAGCTCGCCCGGGCCCGTGAAGACCGGAACATCGGCGAAGCCGTACTGTGCGAGCGCGGCCGTGGCCTCGTGGGTCGACGCGCCGAGGGCGAGCACCGAGCGGGGAACATGGCCCGCCCGCAAGGCGCGCTCCAGCACGAGGAGCGACTCGGCGAGGTAGATTCCGTGCTCGCTGCCTCGGGCCTTCTTCAGCGCGACATCGGTGAGGTGGGCGAAGTCGGAGAGTCGGGGATCGTCGAGGCTGTCGATGGCGAGTACGGGCACGCTCCTCATTCTCGCGCCAGGTGTCGGGCCTTTGACAGCAGACGTCGATGCTGGCACCATCGACTCACCCCACAAGAAGGAGCACACGCCCATGGCTGTTCAGTACAACGCGCCCGCCGAGAAGTACAACGTGATTGCGATCGTCGGCTTCATCGCGTCGTTCTTCATCAACATCGTCGGCATCATCCTGGGGTTCGTCGCCCTGTCGCAGATCAAGCGCACGGGCGAGCGTGGCCGCGGACTCGCCATCGCCGGCATCATCATCGGCTTCGCGTCGATCCTTGTCGGAATCCTCGCCGTAGCGATCATCATCCCCGCGGGATTGAGTACCTCCAGCTATTAGACGAGCGAGGCTGCTCTATGAACCTGCGGCGCCCGCCGTGCGAGCGCGGGCGTCGCGGATGACGATCGCCGCATACTGGGCGCCGACGACGACGTGCAACACGCATCCGATGGCCACGCCCCAGAACGCGATGAAGCCGAGCACCTCGTGGCCCGGAAACTCTGCCTGCGCGAGCAGCAGCAGCGGCAGGCCCAGCATCAGAAACGTGGTGCGGATCTTCGAGATGTACGTGATGGTCATCGAACCCTGGCGCTTGTAGGCCACGATGATGAGCCCCAGAATCAGGTCGGTCGCCGCGATGGCGATGAGCATCCAGAGCGGAACAATGCCGCTGATGACCAGCGTGAGGCAGACGACGACCTGGCTGGTGCGGTCTGCAACGGGGTCGAGCACGGCGCCGAAGCGGGTGACCTGGCCGAGCTTGCGAGCGGCAAATCCGTCGACCCAGTCGGTCGCCCCCAGCACCACCAGCACAATGAAGGCCCAGAAGTTCTCGTGCCAGAGCAGCACCATCAGGGCGAACAGCGGCATCAGCAGGATCAGGCGGGCGAAGGTGATGGTGTTGGGCACGTTCAGTACCCGCTCGCGCGTGCGCGGTTCTGCCGAGGTATCCACCTCTCGAGGGTAACCGGTGCGCGACGCCGAAGGGCGCTTTCGCACCGTGTGCGCCGTAGGGAAACCCTATTCAGGCCGTGCAGGCCCGGCGTTCATGGCCGGCCGGCCGTGCCGCGGCTGCCCGAGATCGGTCAAGGGGGCGATCCACGATTCGCCCTGGCCACCCGGCCATGAGATGCCTTGCGCATCCGGATGCCTACGGCGCGTCGCGCTGCCGCCGTCGCCTGCCGCGCAAGGCGCGAACGGGAAAAAAGCCCCGAGATGGCGAGATCTCGGGGCTTTTCGTAGCGGGAGCGGGACTCGAACCCGCGACACCACGATTATGAGCCGTGTGCTCTAACCACCTGAGCTACCCCGCCGGGCGACCTTTATAAGACCGACAACTTGCGCTGCCTGCCTGTGGAGGACGGAGCCCCCTGTGGGAATCGGACCCACTACCTCTTCCTTACCAAGGAAGTGCTCTACCAATGAGCTAAGGGGGCGTAACCTGCGCACGACGATGACGCCGCGCGTTTTGGCACCTGTAGAGAATAGCATCACAACGAGACCGGCCCGAACCGAGGTCTGGGATCGAAACGATTCGAGACTAGAGTATTGCGCATGACAGTCGAACTCACCGAGACCTCCGGCGCGCCCGAATCGTCTTCACAGGCATCCCTGATCGCTCTCGGCAGCGGCACCGAGTGGTGGCGTTCCGCCGTGATCTACCAGATCTATCCCCGATCGTTCGCCGACAGCGACGGTGACGGCATCGGCGACCTGCCCGGAATCACGAGCCGCCTCGACTCGCTCGCCGACCTCGGCGTCGACGCGATCTGGCTCTCGCCGTTCTACACGTCACCGCAGCACGACGCCGGCTACGACGTGGCCGACTACGTCGGCGTCGACCCGTTGTTCGGCACTCTCTCCGACTTCGACGCGATGCTCGCCAAGGCGCACGAACTCGGGCTCAAGGTGATCGTCGACCTCGTTCCGAACCACACCTCGTGGGATCACGAGTGGTTCGCCGCTGCGCTCGCCGCCCCCGCGGGCAGCCCGGAGCGCGACCGCTACATGTTCCGCGACGGCCTCGGCGAGAACGGGGAGATCGCACCGAACAACTGGCAGTCGGTCTTCGGCGGCCCCATGTGGGAACGCACCACCGACGCCGACGGAACCCCCGGCCAGTGGTATCTGCACATCTTCGACGTGAGCCAGCCCGACCTCAACTGGGAGAACCCGTGGGTGCGCGAGCAGATGCTCGGCGTGCTGCGCTTCTGGCTCGACCGGGGCGTCGACGGCTTCCGAGTGGATGTCGCGCACGGCCTGATCAAAGAGGCCGGGCTCCCCGACTACACGCCTCCCGCCGACGCGGGCAGCATGGGCGGCGGGGCATCCACGGCACTCGAACCCGGCATCGACTCCGACATCGACAGCGACGACCCGCCCACTCCGCCCTACTGGGCGCAGGACGGCGTGCACGAGATCTACCGCGCCTGGCACGAGGTGCTCGACGAGTATGAGGGCGACCGCGTGCTCTGCGCCGAGGCGTGGGTGGAGCCGCTCACGAAGCTGGCCCTCTGGGTGCGCCCCGACGAGATGCAGCAGGCTTTCAACTTCACCTACCTCGAAGCCGCCTGGAATGCGCACGAACTGCGCGCGGTCATCGACTCGTCGTTGAGCGCATACGGTGCCGTGGGGGCACCGTCGACCTGGGTACTCTCGAACCACGACGTCGTGCGCCATGCCAGTCGTCTCGCGCTGGGCGCCGACAACCTGCAGGGCGATGGCCTCGGGCCGAACTCCCCCGGCCTTCCCGACACCGCTCTCGGCCTGCGCCGTGCCCGCGCGGCCACCGCCGTGATGCTGGCGCTTCCCGGCAGCTCATACGTGTACCAGGGCGAAGAACTCGGACTCCCGGAGGCCATCCATCTGCCCGACGCCGCGCGCCAAGACCCGACCTGGTTCCGCACGAAGGGCGAGCGCTACGGTCGCGACGGATGCCGCGTGCCGATTCCCTGGGAGGCCGGCACGCCGAGCTACGGCTTCGGCCCGTCGGCAGCCAGCTGGTTGCCGCAGCCGACCGACTGGGATGCCTATTCCCGCGACCGCCAGATCGGCGTACCCGGGTCGACGCTCGAGCTCTACAAGCTCGCCCTGTCGCTGCGCGCACGGCACGAGCTCGGCGTCGGCTCGATCGACTGGATTCCGGGCTTCGGCGACGACGTGATCGCATTTTCGAACGGCGCTGTCACGGTGATCTCGAACATCGGCTCCGTGCCGGTAGAGCTGCCGACGGGCGCGGTGCTCCTCGCCTCCGAATCGGTGGAAGAAGGCGTGCTGCCCGTCGACACGACGGTCTGGCTCGCGAACTAGGTAGAACTGGGCCACGAGCGCGCACACTCGTCGAATAAGCACTCAAGGATCCTTCCTTGGGTGCTTTTTTGGCGAATGAAGTTCGCTAATTGGTGGCTAGTTGGCGTACTGGTTGAGCCAGGGCATCGGGTCGATCGGCGTGTCTCGTGCGTCGTGGATCTCGAAGTGCAGGTGCGCACCCGTCGAGGTTCCGGTGCTGCCCACGTTGCCGACCAGTTGGCCGACCTTCACGTCGTCGCCCTTGCCCATGGCGACCGACGCGCACTGCATGTGGCCGTACAGGCTCGCGAACTTCATGCCGTTGACGTTGTGGTCGACGATCACGTAACAGCCGTACCCGCCGGCGTCGCTCGTCTGCGCCAGACGCACCGTGCCGTCGGCGATCAGTTGGATCGGTGCGCCCATTCCCGGATTGAAGTCGATCCCCTGGTGGTTCGTGCTTCCGATGCCGCCCGGCGATGAGCGGTAGCCGAACCCGTCGCTGATCGGCACGCCGGTGGGGAAGGGCCACTGGATGGTGCCGCTCGTATCGTTCGAGAAGGTGTCGGCGGTGCTGAACCCCGTCATCGACACCATGGGCGCCTTCGGTACCTCTGTGATCGTGTAGGAGTCCCGACTGACCTGTGCCGCGGCCGCGTCGGCCTGGGTCGTGAGGCGCTGCTTCGCGGCATCGCCGGTGGTGTTCTGCTGAGCCTGAACCTGCACGCTCTGCGAGATCGGCGCATTCGGCGTGGCCGCGAAGTACGCCTCGGCCGGAAGCGATGTGGCCACAGCGATTCCCCCCACCACGAGGAACGCGAACATGCCGAAACTCTTCTTGGCGATCGTCTTGGTCGACGGCCTGCGACGACGCTGGTGCGGAATCGCTGCCTCGCCTGCGCCGTTACCGGATGCGTCGGACGCCGACTTGGGCGGGCTGGCCGCGGCTCGAACGACGGGCGGGCTGGCCGCTCGACGGCCGGCCTTCATCCGGGGCGGCGCGCTCTCGTCGTCGGCGCCGCCGGACACGGCGCGGCGGCCCGGTATGCGACTCGTCGGCCGTGCCGGGACCTCGCCCAGCACGTCTGCGATCTGGGTGACCTCGGGGCCGGATGCCGTGAGCACCGACAGCGTCACGTCGGCGGGAGAATCTGTCGAGGCGGCATCCGACTCGGGCCGTTCGATGGTGACATCGACGGCCGACACGGCTGTGACAGACTCTGCGACTCCGGCCGCGACCAGCTCGGGTTCGGTCGCCTCGAACGCGGTGCCCGACGCGAGCTGGTCAGTGGATGCTGCGGCGCGGCGTCCACGGGGGCGAACGGCATCGTCGAACGTTGCACGGTCGGCCTCGCGCGCCTGCGCTTCGGTGAGGGTGACCGGCGCGGCCGTACCGGCGGCCCGAGCCGCCCTGCGAGTCAAGGCAGCGGGAGCGGCGGCAGGAGCGAGAGCGGCCTGTCGCCTGGATCGACGCGAATCGGGCGCAGGGTCGGTGGCAGGCATCGAACCGTCGGTCTCAGACGAGGGGTCATCCGGACGGGGGTTGTGACGAGCCAAGGCGCAGTAGTTCCAATATCGGTTCGGGAATTTTGTCAGCACGCGTCAGATAAGAACTCGAGTAGGTTCGCAACGCGACTGTCGAAGATAACTCCCCAATCTGACAATTTGCGCAAAGCGGATCGATTGTGCGCGCGAGGTCGGGTTGTGCGCGTCAGTCGAGGCCGGCGGATGCGTAGAGTTCGCGCAGGATGGGCTCGAGCTGAACGGCCAGCGATTCATCGGCCGCGAGCAG
>NZ_CAXVWM010000069.1:0-3781 GCF_964263775.1 Agreia sp.
TCTCGGCCCTCGCCTATCTGGTCTACGCCCTCGTGAAGCCGGAGAAGTTCTAAATGGATTCCTCTCTGCTCGCGATCCTGCAGGTCGGCGCCCTCGCGCTCATCCTCGTCGTCATCCACCGGCCGCTCGGCGACTATATGGTCCGCATCTACTCGTCGACGAAAGATCCGCGCGTCGAGCGCGGCTTCTACCGGCTCATCGGTGTGGATGCCCGTGCCGAGCAGAGCTGGACGGCCTACCTCCGCAGCGTGCTCGCGTTCTCGCTCGTCGGCGTGCTGCTCGTCTACGCCATCCAGCGGGCCCAGGCCGTTCTGCCCTACTCGCTCGGCTTCCCCGCGGTGCCCGAGGGGCTGTCGTTCAACACGGCCGTCTCGTTCGTCACGAACACCAACTGGCAGAGTTACTCGCCCGACGTGACTCTGGGCTACACGGTGCAGCTCGCCGGCCTCGCGGTGCAGAACTTCGTCTCAGCCGCAGTCGGCATCGCGGTCGCCATCGCGCTGGTGAGGGGGCTCGCTCGCACCCGAAGCAACACGCTCGGCAACTTCTGGGTCGACCTGACCCGCGGCATCCTGCGCCTTCTCCTGCCCCTCGCGGTCGTCGTCGCGATCGTGCTGATCGCCGGCGGCGTCATCCAGAATTTCGCTGGCTTCACCGACGTCACGACTCTTTCCGGCGGCACCCAGAGCATTCCGGGCGGCCCCGTGGCCAGCCAGGAGGCGATCAAGATGCTCGGCACCAACGGCGGCGGCTTCTTCAACGTCAACTCCGCGCATCCGTTCGAGAACCCCACCGGCTTCACGAACCTGGTGCAGCTCGTGCTGATGCTCGCGATTCCGTTCAGCCTGCCCCGCACCTTCGGCGTGATGGTGGGGGACAGGCGTCAGGGCTACGCGATCCTCGCCGCCATGGCGACCATCTTCGTCGTCTCGCTCACCGCGCTCACGCTGTTCGAACTGAACGGCGCCGGCACGGCCCCGCAGCTCGCCGGTGGAGCGATGGAGGGCAAGGAGACCCGATTCGGCATCGCGACCTCGACGCTGTTCGGCTCGGCCTCGACGCTCACCTCGACGGGCGCGGTCAACTCGATGCACGACTCGTACACCTCGCTCGGCGGCATGATGCCGCTCATCAACATGATGCTCGGCGAGGTCGCCCCGGGCGGCGTCGGCTCCGGTCTCTACGGAATGCTGATCCTCGCGGTTATCGCCGTCTTCATCGCCGGACTGCTGGTCGGACGCACCCCCGAATACCTCGGCAAGAAGCTCGGCCCGCGGGAGATCAAGCTGGCGAGCCTCTACATTCTCGTCACTCCGACGCTGGTGCTCGCCGGCACCGCGCTGAGCTTTGCGATCCCGGCCGTTCGGGCGGATGTCGAGGGTACGTCGATCTGGAACCCCGGCCTGCACGGCCTCAGCGAAGTGCTCTACGCATTCACCTCGGCGGCCAACAACAACGGCTCCGCCTTCGCGGGCCTCACGGCGAACACTCCCTGGTTCAACACCGCGCTCGGCGTGGCCATGCTGCTCGGACGCTTCATACCGATCGTGCTTGTGCTGGCGCTCGCGGGCTCCCTCGCGGCCCAGCCGAAGATTCCGTCGACCGCTGGCACCCTGCCGACGCATCGACCACAGTTCGTCGGTCTGCTCGTCGGCGTCACGATCATCGTCTCGGCCCTCACCTACTTTCCCGTCCTCGCACTCGCACCACTCGCCGAAGGGCTGCAGTAACAGCTATGTCCATGCTCACCGCAACAGTTCTCCCCGCACTACCCGGGGCCCTGCAGAAGCTCGATCCCCGCCAGATGTGGCACAACCCCGTAATGTTCGTCGTCGAAGTCGGCGCCGCGCTCACGACCCTGCTGGCCGTCGCCGAGCCGTTTCTCGGCGGGCCGGCCTCATCCGGAGGCTCGGCCGTGCCGGGCAGCTTCACCACGGGAATCGCCGTGTGGCTCTGGCTCACCGTGATTTTCGCGAACCTGGCCGAATCCATCGCCGAGGGCCGCGGCAAGGCCCAGGCCGACAGCCTGCGCCAGACCCGTACCTCGACGACCGCGAACGTGATCGCGTCGTACGACGCCGTTCTGGATGCCGGTGGCGAGCGCACGCAGACCCGGCCCGTCTCGAGCGCCGAGCTCACGCTGGGCGACCACGTGGTAGTCACCGCGGGGGAGCTGATTCCCGGCGACGGTGACATCGTCTGGGGCATCGCCTCGGTCGACGAGTCGGCGATCACGGGCGAATCGGCCCCCGTGGTGCGCGAATCGGGCGGAGACCGCAGCGCCGTGACCGGTGGCACCCGTGTGCTCTCCGACCGCATCGTCGTGCGCATCACCTCGAAGCCGGGTGAGACCTTCGTCGACCGCATGATCGCGCTGGTGGAGGGCGCCTCCCGGCAGAAGACGCCGAACGAGATCGCGCTCAACATTCTGCTCGCCAGCCTGTCGGTGATCTTCGTCGTCGTGGTGCTGACGCTCAATCCCATCGCCGGCTACTCGGCCGCGTCGGTGAGCGTGCCCGTGCTCGTGGCGCTGCTCGTCTGCCTTATTCCGACCACCATCGGCGCCCTGCTCTCGGCGATCGGCATCGCCGGAATGGACCGGCTTGTGCAGCACAACGTGCTCGCGATGTCGGGCCGCGCGGTCGAGGCGGCGGGCGACGTGACAACGCTGCTCATGGACAAGACCGGAACCATCACCTACGGAAACCGCCAGGCGGCCGAGTTCTCCGCGCTCGACGGGGTCGTGAACCGCGACCTGGTCGAGGCCGCCGCCAACTCGTCGCTCGCCGATCCGACGCCCGAGGGAAAGTCGATCGTGACGCTCGCCGAGACGAAGGGATTCTCCCGTCCCGATGACGTTGACGGCGTGATCGTGCCGTTCACCGCGCAGACGCGGATGTCGGGGCTCGACCTGCCCGACGGCTCGCAGATCCGCAAGGGTGCCGGTTCTGCCGTGCTCGCGTGGGTCGAGGAGTCGGGGCGGGCGGCGTCGTCTGTTGTCGCCGCGCTTGACGAGCGCGTCGAACGCATCTCGAACGCGGGTGGCACGCCCCTGGTGGTCGCCACCAAGGCGCCGCCCGTTGGGAAGCAGCCGGGCGAAGCCCGCATCCTGGGTGTCGTCTATCTCAAGGACATCGTGAAAGAGGGCATCGCCGAGCGCTTCGCCGAGTTGCGGGCCATGGGCATCCGAACCGTGATGGTCACGGGCGACAACCCCCTGACGGCTGCGGCGATCGCGGCCGAGGCCGGGGTCGACGACTTTCTCGCCGAGGCCACGCCCGAGCAGAAACTCGCGCTCATCAAGCGGGAGCAGGAGGGCGGCAACCTCGTCGCCATGACCGGCGACGGCACGAATGACGCCCCCGCCCTGGCCCAGGCCGACGTGGGAGTGGCGATGAACACGGGCACCTCGGCCGCGAAGGAGGCCGGCAACATGGTCGACCTCGACAGCGACCCGACGAAGCTCATCGACATCGTGCGCATCGGAAAGCAGCTGCTTATCACCCGCGGCGCGCTCACGACGTTCTCGATCGCGAACGACGTGGCCAAGTACTTCGCCATCATTCCGGCCATGTTCGCGGGCGTCTTTCCGGGGCTCGCGCTGCTGAACATCATGCAGCTGCATTCGCCGGCATCGGCGATCCTGTCGGCGATCATCTTCAACGCGATCATCATCGTGGTGCTCGTGCCGCTCGCCCTGCGCGGGGTGAAGTACCGCGCGCTATCCGCCTCGCGCATTCTGGGCCGCAACCTGCTGGTCTACGGCGTCGGCGGCGTCGTC
>NZ_CAXVWM010000070.1:0-18247 GCF_964263775.1 Agreia sp.
TTTCGACGACGTGGGCAGCTCGGCGAACATCAGCTCCTCCTGCACGATGCTGTCGAGCCGCAGGCCGGCGGCGGGCTCCGAGATGTCGGGCGCGTCGACCACCGCCACGGATGCGCGCAGCTCGTCGCCGCCCACGGCCGGGCTGCGGGTCACCGATCCCTCGACGGGCGTCATGCGGCCGCTGGCCAGAAGTGCGATCAGAGTAGGACGCCGGGCGGTCTCGGTCGCGATCAGCCTGACGGCGCCGCTGGAGAAGCCGACCGTCGTGGGGCGCAGCGCATCCGCACCGTCGCCCGCGGTCACGTCGACGAGGTCTATTCTCATGTTCTGCCTCCGTCGGGCTGGGCGTCGAGGGCGAGCTCGGGCGAGGCGTCGATGAGCTCGCCGGACTCACGCCACGAGAGTCCCGCGGTGCTGAGGGCCACGAGCATCACCAGTCGGTGCCCCTCTTCGTGCGAGATGTCGTCGCGAACGGCCTCGTCGAGCACAGACAGCGCGGCGCCCTCGATGAGGCGGGCGAGCGTGCTCGCCTCGATGTCGGTTCGCAGTTGCCCCGCATACACGCCCTGGCGCACGATGGCGAGAAGCCCGCGGCGAACGGGCTCGAGTCCCTTGCCCACGACCTCGCGTCGCGGACCGCGGACGGCGAGCTGGGCCGTGACGCGCACGTCTTCGACCTCGCTCCAGAGCCGCGCGCCGACCAGGGCCAGGGCGACCCGGGCATCCGCATGACGGATGGGCGCGAGCGCCGCGGTGACCCGGGCGATGCCGCGGTCGTTCAGCTCGGCGACCAGGTCGTCGCGGGTGCTGAAGTGGCCGTAGATCGAACGGCGCGACAGGCCGGCGGCCGAGGCGATCGTCTCGAGCGACGCATCCGGGTCTCGATTGAGCTCGGAGGTGGCGGCGTCGAGAATGGCGAGCCTGTTCTCGGCCGCATCGCGCCGGGGCACGCGGGGCGGCCGGGCTGCGCTGTGGGCAGGGGTGCTGGTGTCTGTCACGAACCCAGTCTAAATAAATTGCACATCAGTGTGCAAGTTATGCCGCGGTCAGTTCAGGTGGCGCGCAAGCAGGGCGAGAACCTGGTCGACGGTCGGCACTCCGGATGCGCGGGCCAGCTCCGTGCCCGATTCGTCGCGAACCACGACGGTCGGTGTGGCCACGATGCCCGCTCGCTCGGCATCGTCGGGGCTCGCCGCCACATTCGACTCGCTGAACTCGACGCGATCGCGAACGAACGGCTGCACCCGCTCGAGGACTCTGCGGGTCTGCGTGCACGCGCCGCAGAAGCTCGACGTGTAGAGCTGCACTGAGAGGGGCATGAAGAGTGCAACGCGATGCGGTCAAGAGGATTCCCGATGCCGCTGGCGTACGATCGAAGTATGAGCGGCGACAATCTCCTCGGCCTGCCCGAGACACTCCTTGCTGAAGACACGGCAGTGCTGGAGGCGCTCGCGGAGCGCTCTCCGGCGACGGCGGCAGACCTCGGAGAGCTCGTCAAGCAGTTCCCCACGTCGTCGCTGCTGTGGGCGCTGCTCTCAGAGGAATTGTGGGCCGTGGGCGCGGTGCTTCCGTCGTATGCGTACGCCCGGGTCGGCTACCACCGCGGCCTCGACGCCCTGCGCAAGGGCGGCTGGCGCGGGCAGGGCCCTGTTCCCTGGTCGCACGAGCCCAACCGAGGCGTGCTGCTCTCGCTCTATACGCTGCGCCGCGCCGCAGACGCGTTCGGCGAGCTCGACGAGGTCGAACGGCTCGGAGACTTTCTGCAGATGTCGGACCCGCGCGCGATCGACGCCATCGAGGCGACCATCCGCCCGGTCTCCGATACGCCGGTGACCGAGGCCATCATCATCCGCGGTCAAGACTGACGCCCGCGCTCGACCGACTCTGAAGCGCCTCCGGCCCTACGCGTCTGCTGTAGGCGATCGCCACGGCTCCCAGGCCCACCAGCACGACGCTCAGCGCAACGATATAGGCGATCACGCTGCCCCACCCGGCCGTCGCCGGATCGAGAAACGGGTACGGGTAGATGCCGCCCGACACGGCGCCGCGCGCCAGTGAATAGGCGAGCCACGCCACGGGGTAGATCGGAACGACTCGAAGCCGTCGCCAGGCCAGCGCCGGGCGTCCGGGCGAGATCAGCCAATCCAGAACGATGACCAGCGGAATCCAGACGTGGATGATCTCGTTCGGCCAGCCGAGCCCCTGAAACCCCTCGTACGGCACGTTTCGCAGCAGCAGGTTGTAGACACCCGCGGTGACGATCGCGTAGGTGAGCGTCGCCATCCGAACCGTCGTGAACAGCGCGGTGTCACGCGGCAGGCGAAGCGCGAGAATCCCGCCGGCCACGAAGACGACGATGTTCATCAGCGAGGTCTCGACGGTGAAATAGCTGAAGTACTCCCACGGATCGAACGCGTCGTTCGCCACCCTGTCGGAGATCTGAACGACGAGGGTCGCCAGCAGGCCGAAGCCCGCGAGAAGACGCGCCGCCCCCACCGCTTTTCTGCCCATGGCATCAATTCGTAGCAGACCCTGTTCGAGGATTGCCCGGGTATCATGGGGTGGAACCTCTTCGCGAACGTTCCGGCCACTCCTCGTCTCACGAGGCTCCTGACCGAATAGGACATATAAATGCCAGCGATCGTTCTCATCGGCGCCCAGTGGGGCGACGAGGGCAAGGGCAAGGCCACCGACCTGCTGGGCGACCGGGTCGACTATGTCGTCAAGTTCAATGGCGGCAACAACGCCGGCCATACCGTGGTCGTCGGCGACAAGAAGTACGCGTTGCACCTGCTGCCGTCGGGCATCCTGAGCCCCGGAGTCACGCCGGTCATCTCCAACGGTGTCGTCGTCGACATCGAGGTGCTCTTCCACGAACTCGAGGCGCTCGCGGCTCGCGGCGTCGACGTGTCGAAGCTGCTGGTGTCGGCCAACGCCCACGTCATCACCGCCTATCACCGCACCCTCGACAAGGTCACAGAACGTTTTCTCGGCAAGAAACAGATCGGCACCACGGGTCGCGGCATCGGTCCGAGCTACGCCGACAAGATCAACCGCGTCGGCATCCGCATCCAAGACCTGTTCGACGAGGGCATCCTGCGCCAGAAAGTCGAGGGCGCACTCGATCTCAAGAACCACATTTTGGTCAAGGTCTACAACCGTCGCGCCATCACGGCCGACGAGGTCATCGACGACCTGCTGAGCTACACAGACAGGCTGCGGCCGATGGTCGCCGACACGTCGCTGGTGCTCAACCGCGCGCTCGACGACGGCAAGACGGTTCTGTTCGAGGGCGGCCAGGCAACGATGCTGGATGTCGACCACGGCACGTACCCGTTCGTCACCTCGTCGAACGCCACGTCGGGCGGCGCGGCCACCGGATCGGGCGTCGCACCCAACCGCATCGACCGTGTCATCGCCGTGGTCAAGGCATACACGACCCGCGTCGGCGCCGGCCCGTTCCCCACCGAGCTGTTCGACGAATCGGGCGAATTCCTGCGCTCGCAGGGCTTCGAGTTCGGCACCACGACCGGGCGCCCGCGTCGCTGCGGCTGGTACGACGCACCGATCGCCCGCTACAGCGCCCGCATCAACGGCGTCACCGACTTCGTGCTCACCAAGCTCGACGTGCTCACCGGCCTCGAGACCATTCCGGTCTGCGTGGCCTACGACGTCGACGGCGTGCGGGTAGACGAGGTTCCCGTCTCGCAGTCCGACTTTCACCACGCCGTGCCGATCTACGAGGAGTTCGCCGGCTGGAGCGAAGACATCACGGGGGCCCGCGAGTTCGGCGACCTGCCGCTCAACGCGCAGAACTACGTGCTCGCGCTCGAGAAGATGAGCAACTCCCGCATCTCGGCCATCGGCGTGGGCCCCGGCCGCGACGAGATCGTCGTGCGGCACGACCTGCTCGAGTAGCAGCCGTGGAGTGCGCGCGGCCGCCCTACGGAGCAGTCATCCAGGGGCGTTTCATCTCGCTGGAGCCGCTGACCCGAGAGCTGGTGCCCGAGCTGTTCGCGGCCATCGGGCATCCGCAGATCTTCGCGGGCGGCTACGGCGGCGGGCCCGCCGCCTATCGGAGCACGCTCGACGGCTTCGCCGAGTTCGCCTCGTCGTACTACGCGTGGGATGCCGCGAATGTGCACGCGGTGCGGCTCGTCGGCGGGCCGCACGACGGGCTGCTGGTCGGCACCTCGACCCTCGGCGACTTCGACCTGAAGCTCGGCTACGCCCACCTGGGCTGGACGGCCTACGACCCCCGCGTCTGGGGAACGGCCGTCAATGCCGAGGCGAAGCTGCTCATCCTCGGATCGGCCTTCGACAACGGGTTCGAGCGGGTCAAGATCCAGGCCGATGTTCTCAACACCCGCTCACGGGCCGCCATCGCCAAACTCGGCGCCACGTTCGAGGGCGTCGCCCGCCACGACATGCGTCGCGCAGACGGAGTGTGGCGCGACTCGGCGATCTTCTCGATTTTGCGCGACGAATGGCCGGGCGTTCGGCAGGGGCTGCTTGCTCGTCTCAGGCGGCAGGGCGACAAGCCCGTCGAGCTGCGTGACGGGGCAGGGTAGTCGCTTCTTTCGGCACATTCTATGACGCTGCAGCCGGCGTCGTTTCGTGATGGACTTGGCGGCATGGAAGCTCTTTACACTGCAATTGCCCATGCATCCGGTGGTGGCCGCGACGGTCATGTTCGAAGCGAAGACGACCGCCTCGACTTCGATACCCGGCCGCCGGTCGAGATGGGCGGCAGCGGCGAGGGTACGAACCCGGAGCAGCTGTTCGCCGCCGGATATTCAGCCTGCTTCCTCGGAGCCGTGCAGGCCGTCGGCCGCGAACTGAAGCTCGACACGACGGATGCCGCCGTCTCGGCCAGCGTGTCGATCGGGCCGAGTGCCGACACGGGATTCGAGATCGCCGCAGAACTCGACATCTACATTCCGAACGTCACTGTCGACGAAGCGCGCACGATCGCCGAGACGGCCCATGCAGACATCTGCCCCTACTCCAAGGCGATCAGCGGCAACGTGCCCGTCATCCTCAACATCGTCGAGTAGCCCACGCCCCTTCGCCTCATCGCCTCTCCTTCGCCTCTTCGCGGATGAGGAAAAACCTCTGAGCGCCCGCGTGTCGTCACTCCGACACGCGGAGACCGCCGGATTCTTCCTCATCCGCGAACGGGGGTGGGGGCGGACGTGACTCGGTAGAGTTCTCACCATGCCTGACTCCGCCGCCACCCCCGAAGATGCTCTTCGCCAGCTCGAGGCAATTCGCCAGAGCATCGACAACATCGACGCCGCGTTGATCCACCTTCTGGCGGAACGCTTCAAATTCACCCAGGGGGTCGGCGAGCTCAAAGCCGCCAACGGGTTTCCCCCAGCAGACCTCGAGCGCGAGGCGCGTCAGATCAAAAGGCTGCGGGCGCTGGCCGAGGAGTCGCACCTCGACCCCGACCTCGCCGAGAAGTTCCTCAACTTCATCGTGGCCGAGGTCATCCACCATCACCGACGCATAGCCGACTCGGGCGAGTAGCTGTCGGGCAGGCCGCGCGCCTAGAGTTTGGTCTCTTTGTTGCGGGAGCGAAGTGCGCGGGCCACGATGAAGAGGGCCGCTCCGACGAGGAGCACCACAAGTCCGAGCACGATGTAGGTCGAGACGGTCAATCCGGTCTGGGCAAGTTCAAGGGGCATGTCGGCTACCTTTCCACTGGCTACTCTCTCACGTTCCGCGCAGATTTCTCGGCAGCCCCCGAGCGATGCGCACCTTCTGTGCACGTCGCTCCCTGGCGTAATAGACCCAGGACCAGACCGGCGCGGCGTAGGCGATGATCACGAAGAACCACATGACGGGCGTGACTTCACTGTCGCCTGGAGCGGCAGGAACTAGCCCGAGGCTTTGCGCCACTATGAATCCGATGAAAACCGTCACCGCGGCCATGACAACGGTCAGGATGATGGAAAGAGTTAGCAGGCCTGAGGCCGAATTGACGGGCTTGACGAGGCTGCCCTCGCTGCCCTTGTAGACCCCGTATTCCTCAGGATCCAGGCCTCGCTGCTCGGCGTCGCGCTTCGTGAGGTCCGCGAATCTGCGGGCCCGCTCTTGCCGTCTGGTCACGACGTCGTCGTCAGACCGGTACGAAGCGCCGCGATGGCGACTATCAGCTCGGCCGCAGTGAGGCCCGTTCTTTCCACAACGTCCTCGTCCCCGGCAGCTATGGTGCCGACGGCCCAGCCAAGACCGTCCGGACGGATGAGGAGTACGGCGTTGCCATTTGCGACCCGCGCACGCACTATGGCGGTTCCCTGCGGGTGTTGGCGCACGTGCTCCTCGATGATCTCTAGTTCTGCCTCGGGGCCGGACACGTCGGGGTCCTGCGCGAAGACGAACCAGGTCCTGAGCATTCGAGGCTGCAGCAGAAGGGAAACGGGGTCGGACTCCACGTGAACGACCGTGTCTGTTATGTCGCCCTGCATCAGGCTGATCTCGGTCCATAGCGTCGCTCGACCTAGGGCATAGGCGACGGGCAGTGCGGCGTCGGCGACTTCGAGATCGTCGTCCGCGATCTCGGCGTAGCCCCGGGCGAGCAGGGATGAAGCGCCTGCCACGGGCACGGAATCGGATTCCATCTCTTCTGCGAGGCGCAGTACTTGTGCGCTCATCACAGCTTCGGGCGTAGACGTGCGCTTCAAGAGATATGCAATCTCGGCGTACCCGAAGCCGATGGGAGAGGAAGCCTCATGAGTGGTCTGATCGGTCATTTTCGAGAAGATCCTTTCACGTAGAAATTGAACTATCAGCCGAAGAAGTCGGCGACGCCCTTACCCAGATCTCCGATGCCCTTGCCGACATCACTGATGAACTTGTCGGGATTCTTGATGGCTTCCGACACGGTATCGGCGGCTGCCGTATAGCCCTTGCCCACAGCGTCAAAGCCCTTGCCGAGCGCGTCGCCAGCGGCCGCGACAGAGCCGTTGACGAACTCTTTGACAACGGGAATTTCGTAGATCGCGACTGCCGCACTCGCCACCTGGAAGACGGTTCCCGCCGGTGGCGGAAGAAAGCACGCTACTCCCATGGCGGTTTTCACGCCCGACCACACGGCGTCGCCCGTTTTGCCTTCGGCCGCATAGTTCACGGTGTCGAAAGCGCTGAGCCCCACACCGAGCCACCCGAGGCCGCGACCGAGTCCACCCTTGCCGAGAGACTCCATGACCTTGCCTTGGTCTGTGAAGAACAAAGGTGCCTCTTCGAAGAAGCCTTTCGCTCCGTCGAGGACCGGGAAGTACTTGTTGAGGTTCTTGAGTCCGAGACCATCCGTCAGCGTTTCCATGACCCTGTAGGTGTCGTCCAACTCGGGGAGAAGTTTCCACATGTCCGCGTCTCTAAAGATCTCCGGCCCCAGGTTCCACATGGCGTTGAGGCCGTAGAGGTTCTTCGGCAGGCCCACCAAGGCTTTATTAAGCCCATAGTTCTTCCAGCCGTCACGGAATGCGTCCCACGGTGTCGAAGAGCCCTGAGAACCCGGAGAGCCCGGTGCGCCGGGTCCGCCCGGCGCGGGGTTGCCCGGCGCGCCCGATGCCCCGGGCCCGCCGCTGCCGCCCACCGAGCTCGCCGCGGTCTGCTCATCGGCGTTCTTCGCCAGCGTCGTTGCCTCGACTTCGAGAGCGTGCACCACGGTGTTGCCGAGCGATTTCACGGAGGAGTTCCAGCGCTGCACGAACGCGCTCGCATCCGGCCCCCGCCAGTTCTGGCCCGAATTGACGAGCGACGACACCGTCTCGAGCGACGAGCGAATCTGGTTCGAGCCCGTCGAGAACTGCTTCGCCAGTGCCCGCAACTGGTCGGGATCTGCGCCGTAGAACCCTTGTGCCATCGTGATCCTCCGTGCTGAGTTCGAGCCTGGTGTGGTCGATTCAGGCTAGCGGCGGAGCGCCCTCAGCTCGATGGGGAGAACTCCCCATGCCATCCGCGAGCGTACCGTTTCAGTAGCCGATGACGTCGCCGAAGTGCTGCTGCAGCGTGGCGCGGTGGGTGGTGCGCAGTTCGTCGAGCGACACCTCGAACCGGCCCTGGATGCTGATGCCCGGCTCGGTCGCGTCGGTCACGCCCACCCGGATCACCGGGTAGCCGCGGCCCTCGCACAGGCCGATGAACTTCACGTCGTCTTCGCGCGGAACGCTCACGATCACGCGTCCCGTGGTCTCGGAGAACAGCGCGGTCGTGATGTCGACCTCGTCGCGCAGCATCAACTCGTCGAGAAACACGCGGGCTCCTACGCCGAAGCGCATCACGCTCTCGACCAGTGCCGTGGCGAGGCCGCCGTCAGACAGATCGTGGGCCGACGCGATGATCGACTGCTGGGCGCCGGCGGCGAGCAGCCCCGCGAGGGCAGCCTCGTTCGCCAGCGACACGGCAGGCGGGCGACCGCCGAGGTGGTCGTGGATGACGCCCGCCCAGGCCGAGCCGTCGAACTCGACCGTCGTCGTGCCGAGCAGGTAGATGTTGTTGCCCTCGTCTTGCCATCCGCTGGGGATGCGCTTGGCCACGTCGTCGATCACGCCGAGGATGGCGACCACCGGGGTCGGATGGATCGGCTTGCTGCCCGTCTGGTTGTAGAACGACACATTGCCGCCGGTGACCGGGATCTCGAGCTAGAGTCATCCGTCTGCGAGGCCTTCGACGGCCTTCGAGAACTGCCACATGACCTCGGGGTCTTCGGGCGAGCCGAAATTGAGGCAGTCGGAGACGGCGACGGGGGTCGCACCCGTGGCGGCGACGTTTCGGTAGGCCTCGGCGAGCGCCAGCTGCGCGCCCTGGTACGGGTCGAGCTGGCAGTACCGGCCGTTGGCATCCGTGGCGATGGCGAAGCCGAGGCCCGACTCCTCATCGACGCGGATCATTCCGCCGTCGTCGGGAAAGCTCAGCGCCGTGTTGCCCAGCACGTAGCGGTCGTACTGGTTGGTGATCCAGCTCGAGTCGGCGAGATTCGGCGAGCCGAGCAGGCGCAGCAGCTGCTCGCGCAGCTCGTCGGCGGTCTCGGGCCGGGGAAGGTTCGCGGCGGTGTCGGCTTGGAGGGCGTCGATCCAGCCCGGGTAGGCGACGGGGCGGGTGTAGACCGGTCCGTCGACGGCGACGGTGCGCGGTTCGACGTTGACGATCTCTTCTCCGTGCCAGTTGATGACGAGGCGGCCGGTGTCGGTGACCTCGCCGAGGACGCTGGTCTCGACGTCCCACTTCTCGACGACCTCCAAGAAGCCCTCGAGCTTCTCGGGCGTCACCACGGCCATCATGCGTTCCTGGCTCTCCGACATCAGAATCTCTTCGGCGGTGAGCGAGGGATCGCGCAGCAGCACCTTCTCGAGTTCGATGAACATGCCGCCGTCGCCGTTCGAGGCGAGCTCGCTGGTCGCGCACGAGATTCCCGCCGCCCCCAGGTCTTGGATGCCCTCGACGAGCTTCTCGCGGAACAGCTCGAGGCAGCACTCGATGAGCACCTTCTCGGCGAACGGGTCGCCGACCTGCACGGCGGGCCGCTTCGTGGGCCCGTCGGCCGAGAACGTGTCCGAGGCGAGAATGGATGCTCCGCCGATGCCGTCGCCGCCGGTGCGGGCCCCGAAGAGCACGACCTTGTTGCCCACGCCGCGGGCGTTGGCCAAGTGCAGGTCTTCGTGGCGAAGCACGCCGACGGAGAGGGCGTTGACGAGCGGGTTGCCCTGGTACACCGGATCGAACCACGTCTCGCCGCCGATGTTCGGCAAGCCCAGGCAGTTGCCGTAGAACGAGATGCCCGAGACGACGCCGTGCACGACGCGGGCCGTGTCGGGGTCTGAGATGTCGCCGAAGCGCAACGCATCCATCACGGCCACGGGACGCGCGCCCATCGAGATGATGTCGCGCACGATGCCGCCGACGCCGGTCGCGGCGCCCTGGAACGGCTCGATGTAGCTGGGGTGGTTGTGGCTCTCGATCTTGAAGGTGACGGCCCACCCCTCGCCCACGTCGACCACGCCGGCGTTCTCGCCCATGCCGACCATGAGGTTCTTCTTCATCGCAGGCGACACCTTCTCGCCGAACTGCCGCAGGTAGATCTTGGAGCTCTTGTACGAGCAGTGCTCGCTCCACATGACCGAGTACATGGCGAGCTCGCCCGACGTGGGGCGGCGGCCCAGGATATCGCGCACCCTCGCGTATTCATCGGCCTTCATGCCGAGGGCGGCGTAGGGCTGTTCCCGGTCTGGAGTCTCGATCGCGTTCTGCACGGTGTCGGCGGCGGCGCGGGCGTTGGCCACATGAGTGGGGGACTGGGCAGCGGAATCAGACACGCGAGAAGGGCTCCTTCGTGGGGCAGGCGGTGAGCGGCTCAATCCTACCGGCCCCGGGAATGCGACGGCTCGGGGCGGCGTTGCCCCTGACGAAGTAGCGTTAAGCGACGAAGTAGCGTTAAGCGTCCGTGAAATTCTTCTGCCCCACCTCGAAAGTCGACCCAGCCCTTATGACCGTCACCGACGCATCCATCGCCGCCGTCCGGCCCCTGGGCCTGGCCGAGGTCGAACGCATTCGGGCAGACTTCCCGATTCTGCGCGAGACGGTCAACGGCCACCCGCTCTCGTACCTCGACTCGGGCGCGACGTCCCAGCGCCCCGTGCAGGTTCTGGATGCCGAGCGCGACTACGTTCTGCACCGCAACTCGGCCGTGCACCGCGGCGCCCACACCCTCGCCGCGGAGGCGACAGAGATGTTCGAAGACGCGCGCGCCAGTGTCGCCGACTTCGTGGGCGTTCGGGAGAACGAAATCGTATGGACCTCGAACGCGACCGAGGGCATCAACCTCGTGGCGTACGCGTTCTCGAATGCGAGCCTCGGTCGGGGTGCGCCCGCGTCGAGCCGGTTCGCGCTCGGTGCGGGCGACGAGATCGTGACCACCGAGATGGAGCACCACGCCAACCTCATTCCGTGGCAGGAACTCGCGGCGCGCACGGGGGCCACCCTCCGGGTCATCCCGATCGACGACGTCGGCCAGCTTCGTCTGTCTTCGGCTGAAGAGATCATCAACTCGCGCACGCGGGTTCTCGCCTTCACCCACGTATCCAACGTCACCGGCGTCATCAATCCCGTCGAGCGGCTCGTGGCGCTGGCGCACGCCGTCGGTGCGCTCGTCGTTCTGGATGCGTGCCAATCGGCCCCGCACCGCCCGCTCGACCTGGGTGCGCTGGGCGTCGACTTCGCCGTGTTCTCCGCCCACAAGATGCTCGGTCCCACCGGTGTGGGCGTGCTCTACGGCCGAAGCGAACTGCTCGATGCGATGCCGCCGTTCCTCACCGGCGGATCGATGATCACCACCGTCACGCTCGAGAAGGCCGAGTACCTTCCCGCTCCGCAGCGCTTCGAGGCCGGCACGCAGCGGGTCTCGCAGGCCATCGCGCTGGGAGCCGCCGTCGAGTACCTGTCCGAGGTCGGGATGTCGCGCATCCACGACTGGGAGTCGGAGCTCGGCCACAGGCTCGTCGCGGGACTCGAAACCATCCCCGGCGTCACCGTACTCGGGCCGCCCTCGGGTGTGGATCGTGCCGGGCTCGCCAGCTTCGTCGTCGAGGGAGTGCACGCGCACGACGTGGGCCAGTACCTCGACGACCTCGGCATCGCTGTGCGCGTCGGACACCACTGCGCCCAGCCCCTGCACCGCCGGTTCGGTGTCACCGCCTCGACCCGCGCGAGCGCCTACCTCTACAACACGCCGGCCGAGGTCGACGCGTTCGTCGAGGGGGTGCGCGGCGTGACCGCATTCTTCGGCGTGGTGCCGAGCGAACTGCCCGTAAGCAAGTCATGAGCAGTTCGCTGGAGAGCCTCTACCAGGAGGTCATCATGGATCACTCGCGCACGCCGCACAACCACGGCCTGCGTGAGGGCGGCTCCGCCGAGTCGCACCAGCTCAACCCGACCTGCGGCGACGAGGTGACCCTGCGCATCCATTCGTTGGGCGACACGATCACGTCGCTCAGCTGGGAGGGGCACGGCTGCGCGATCTCGCAGGCGTCGGCATCGCTGCTGTCGGATGTGGTGGTCGACCTCGACCGCGCCGCCGTGCACGAGCGCATCGACGCGTTCCGCGAGCTCATGCGCTCGAAGGGCACCCTCGAGGGCGACGAAGACCTGCTGGGCGACGCCGTCGTTCTGGGAGGAGTCTCCCGCTACATCGCCCGCGTCAAGTGCGCGATGCTCGCCTGGGTGGCCCTCGAAGACGCCCTCGCGAAGACCCCCGCGGCGTAGTCCGCGCAGCCTCCGCCGTCATATGGCACATATCGACCCTTATCTGCGCGTTGAGGTCGAAGTTCGCCACTTGGCGAAGGTGCGCCGCGGGCCGTGTGGCACATATCGACCCAAACGCGCCGATCAGGGTCGATTCGTGACAAGCGGATGCCGGTGGTGCGGTTGCTACGGGCGCCATCCGGCACGCAACAGTGATGTTCGCACGCGTTCTACGGTCTCGTCCCGGTGCAGCAGGCCGCGTTTTCTGATGTACACGCCGTCCCAGTTCGCTCGGCGGAAGCGTTCGCGCCTGGCCATGTCCTTCTCGTACTGCGCCGTATCTGTTCGGTGCTGATCACCGTCGTACTCGACGAGTACTTTCCACCGGAAATACACCATGTCCCCGCGACCGAGCCACTCGCCATCGGCGCCCCACACCTCTGGGTTCAGGTCGGGTTCGGGCAGGCCTGCGTCAGCGATCATCAGGCGTACGAGCGTCTCGGGCCTGGATTCCGCCCCGGGCCTCACTCGGAGAAGTGCGGCCTTCGCCCGACGACTGCCCGGCCCCCGGTACGCGGACGTGCGTCGGGCGAGTTCATCGAGCGTTGTGTAGGGACGCAGTTCCGGTGGCTCCGGATACACCGGGGTCAGCACGAGATGGTCGGCGACGGCGACGAGGTTCGCCACATTCAGCGTCGACGCGAGCTGCAGCCAGGTCGTCGCCGGATCGGCTGTGGGCAGTCCGAACCGAGCCTGCGCGGAGGCGAGCGGATCGGTCACCTGGTGTCCCGTCACGAAGCGGCCACGCGGCGCCCGGGTCGGAGCAGGCGCCGAGACATGAAGGTTCTCGGTGGGGTCGAACGGCACGGGCAGGGGCGCGAGCCAGAGCTGGGCGGCCGTCCAATGGCTGAAGAACTGGCCGGGCCGAAGTCTCGGCAGGTACGCGCGGCAGAACGAGAGTATCGACGCGCGCGAGCCATGCGAAGATCGAACCCCATGAAAGGGGCGCTCGAGGTCGGATCCACGAAGTCGCCCCTCGCCGACTCCGGCTTCGTACGCCTGCTGAACCGAGAACGGCGCGCTGGAAAGAGAGCGGGGGAGCGGAACTCTGCGAGGCATGGCCACATGATGCCGCGACCCCGGGCAGGCTCGCGCGAGTTATCCACAGCCTTGGAGGCGCAGTCACCTGGCGCATATCGACCTCAGCCAGGGAGGGTACATCGATCTGCGTCAAATTGTCGCTCACAGGGCAACGTCATGTGGCGAATATCGACTTGAACGAGCGCAGATCGGTCGATTCGTGACACATGGATGCCCGCGGGCACCGCACCCGGGGAGGCGTGCGAGGGGGAACTACGCGCGAGCGAGCAAACCTTGGAGCGCCGACGTGAAGAACGTGAGGCCGTCTACTCCCGAGCGCATCGCATCCGGTGTATCGGGGCCGAAGCCGGGCTCGACCGCGTGCTCGGGGTGCGGCATCAGGCCGACCACGTTGCCGCGGGCGTTCGTGACTCCGGCGATGTTGTTCAGCGAACCGTTGGGATTCACGTCGAGGTAGCGAAAGACCACGCGGTTCTCGCCTTCGAGCCGCTCCAGCTCGGCGGACGATGCGATGAAGCCGCCCTCGCCGTTCTTGAGCGGAATGGTGATCTCTTGTGCCTCGGTGAACCCGTTGGTCCAGTCGGTCGACGTGTTCTCGACCCGCAGGCGCTGGTCGCGGCAGATGAACGAGCCGTGGTCGTTGCGGATGAGTCCGCCGGCCAGCAGGTGAGCCTCGGTGAGCATCTGGAAGCCGTTGCAGATGCCGAGCACGGGCACGCCGCGTTCGGCGGCCTGAATGACCTCGGCCATGATCGGGGAGTGGCTGGCGATGGCGCCGCAACGCAGGTAGTCGCCGTAGCTGAAGCCGCCGGGAAGCACGATGGCGTCGACGCCGTCGAGGTCGTGGGTGCCGTGCCAGAGGGCGACGGGTTCTGCGCCGGCGATGCGCACCGCGCGCTGGGCGTCGCGGTCGTCGAGCGAACCGGGGAAGGTGACGACGCCGATGCGCATCAGACGGATGCTCCGGTCGCCGTAGCGGAGGGTGCTGCGGCGGGCGTCTCGACGACGTGGATGCCGACGACGTCTTCGATGACGGAGTTCGACAGCATCTCGTCGGCGAGCGTGGCGACGTCGGCGAGCACCGCGTCGGTGACCTCGCCGTCGACCGTGAGTTCGAAGCGCTTGCCGAGCCGCACGGAGCCGAACTGCGACTGGCCGAGACGGGCGAGGGCGCCGAGCACGGCCTTGCCCTGGGGATCGAGAAGCTCGGCCTTGGGCATGACCTCGACGACGATTGTGGGCACCGGAGAACTCTTTTCGAGAAGTGACGGGTGGATTGCCCCCAGTCTAAACGCTGGGCAAAGGCTTCACACCCGTGTGCCGGTCTTGGCGCACGGCTCGCCCGACCATAGCCTCGAAGTCTGAAGTCAACGACGACTGGAGAACGTGATGAATGCACCTGCGAGCCCCTCCGCATCCGAATCCCCGGCAGGGTACGCCACCGTGTCGGTTGCGAGCATCCTGGCCGAAACCGCGGCCCGGCGGCCAGACAAGATCGCCCTCATCGTGGGGGAGCAGAGCATCACCTACTCCACGCTGTGGGAGGAGTCCCTCGCCTACGCGGGTGCACTGCGCGACCGGGGCGTACACCGAGGCGACCCCGTCGCGATCCTGATACCCAACGTGCCCGATTTTCCGCGGGTGTACTACGCGATTCTGGCGCTCGGCGGCATCGTGGTTCCGATTCACGCGCTGCTGAAGGCGGGGGAGATCGCGTTCGTGCTGCACGACAGCGGTGCCACACTGCTGGTCTGCTCGGCGCCGCTCTTGGAGGAGGGCGCGAAGGGCGCCGCGCTGGCTTCGGTCGACGTGGTGTCGCTGATGATGCCGCCGCACTCGGGTGACGAAGCGCTGGATGCCGTGGGTTTCGATCGCCTCGAGAACCTGGCCGCGCAGGCGGTGCCGCCCGAGAGCTATGCGGCATGCTCGCCCGGCGACACGGCGACGATCCTGTATACGAGCGGCACGACGGGCTCTCCGAAGGGCGCGGAGGGCAGCCATTTCTCGCTTGTCGAGCAGACGAGCACCCTTCTGCTCGACACGTTCGACATGACGAGCGACGACGTGCTGCTCGGATGCCTGCCGCTGTTTCACACGTTCGGCCAGACCTGCGTGCTCAACACGGGATTTCGAGCGGGGGCGACCATCGTTTTGATGCCGAAGTTCGACGGGGCGGGGGCGGTCGAACTCATCCGTCGCCACGGCTGCACGATCTTCTTCGGCGTTCCGACGATGTACATGGTGATTCTCGCGGCGGCGGGAACGGAGCCCGTGCAGACGAAGCTGCGGTACGGAGTCTCGGGGGGCGCCGCCATTCCTGTGGCCGTGATCGAGCGGTTCACGCAGGTCTTCGGGGCCGACATCCACGAGGGTTACGGGTTGACCGAGACGTCTCCTGTGGCGAGCTTCAACCAACGCGGGGTGCCGCCGCGGCCGGGCACGATCGGCACGCCGATCTGGGGTGTGGATGTCGAGATCGCACGGGCGGAGAACGACGATGCGATCGAACTGCTTCCCCGGGGGGAGCTCGGCGAACTCGTGATCAGGGGCCACAACCTGATGAAGGGCTACCTGCATCGGCAGGACGATACGGCCCGCGCCGTGGTGGACGGTTGGTTTCGCACCGGTGACCTCGGAACGAAGGACGACGACGGCTACCTGCGCATTCTCGATCGCAAGAAGGACATGATCCTGCGCAACGGCTACAACGTGTACCCCCGGGAGGTCGAGGAGGTGCTGGCTGGGCATCCGGAGGTGTCGATGGCCGCCGTGTACGGAATTGCGCACGAGATGCACGGCCAGGAGATCGTGGCCGCCGTGGTGCTTGTTCCGGGCGCCAGCGTGTCGAGCACTGAGCTGGTGGCTTTCGCCGAGGAGCGCGTCGCCGCGTACAAGTACCCCCGAGAGGTCGTCGTCGTGGAGGCGCTGCCCATGGGCCCGAGCGGCAAGGTGCTGAAGAGGGAGCTCGTGGCGCGACACGGGGAGTAGTTTTCGACGGGGCGACGACCCAGTCTTGGTATGCGCTGCTCGTTCCTCGGGCGTTACTCGGCCGGCGCGGACTTCGGCGCCGGTGCCGGCACGATCGCAATCTGGTTGTCCCAGGGGTCGGACACCGTGAGCGAGCGTCCGTCGTCGCGGGTCTGCACCCCGAGATGCCCCAGCCGGTCGCCGACCTGTGCAACCTCGCCCGAGGTGGGTACCACGATCTCGACTCGCCCCAGTCCGAGCGCGAGCGGTCGCCGTCCGGCGCCCCTCGACTCCCACACGTTCATCGCCATGTGGTGGTGGTAGCCGCCGGCCGAGACGAAGAGCGCCGTGTTCCCCAGTGAAGCCGTCGTCTCGAAGCCGAGCGTATCGACGTAGAAATCCTTGGCCGAGGCCACGTCGCCGACCGAGAGGTGCACGTGCCCGATGCTGGCACCGCCGAGACGCGGATCATCGACCAGTTCAGGCGTCACATGCTGCTGCAGGAACTCGTTCGGGTCGAGGTACGCGGTGCCCATCTCGACCTGTCCGTGCGCCCAACTCCACTCGGTACGTGCCCGGTCCCAGTACAGTTCCACGCCGTTGCCCTCGGGGTCGGTGAAGTAGAACGCCTTCGACACGAGGTGGTCCGCGCTGCCCGTGAACGTGCCCGGAGCGTGCCGGGCCACCGAGTACAGGGCGGCACCGAGCGCCGCCTCCGATTCGAACAGGATGGCCGAGTGGTAGAGCCCTGCCGACCGGGGCGCGGCGTGCTTCAGCTCGGGTGCATGCTGCAGGATGACGGCGGGCACGTCGCCCCGCCCGAGTACGGCCACATCGCCATCCTGACTCTGCAGCTCCAACGTCACCGCGTCGCGATAGTACGCGATCATGGCGTCGAGGTCTCCGACGCGCAGCGTCACGGCTCCCATCCCGGTCTGGGCAGATAGAAGGTCATCGCGTGTGCTCATGCCGTGGACAACTACTCGGTTGCTCGCGACATTCCTTGTCGCTACAACAAATCGACGAAAACAGTTGATGTCGTTTCGGACTGTCTATTGACGGGCCCACATCCGTCGGATTGGCTGGGAGTCTTCCCGTATCCATCCCTGGAGAATCACACCCTCATGCAGCCAACTTCTTCTCGGCGGCGCCCCGCGCGCGCCGCAGCCCTTCTCGTGTTTTCGACCGTCGCCCTTCTCGGCTTCGGTGCACTCCCCGCATCGGCAGCTCCCGATGACGTCGCCATCGACGTCTACACGATGAACGACTTCCACGGTCGCATAGAGACCACCCCGACGACCGCAGGCGCCGCAGTCATCGCCGGAGCCTACAAGGGCTTCAAGGCTGCCAACCCGAACAGCACGCTCGTCTCGGCCGGCGACAACGTGGGCGCGTCGACATTCACCTCGTTCGTGCAGGACGACAACCCCACGATCGATGCCCTGAATGCCACAGGCCTCACCGTGTCGACGATCGGCAACCACGAGCTCGACCACGGAACCGAAGACCTCGACAACCACATAATTCCCCGCGCGAAGTTCGACCTGATCTCGGCGAACCTGTTCACGAAAGGCACGACGAAGCACGCCTACGCGCCCTATGACATCCAGACCTTCGAGGGCGTGCGCGTCGGTTTCATCGGTGCCGTCACCGAGGCTCTGCCATCGCTCGTGAGCCCGGCGGGCATCGCCACGCTCGACGTGGCGCCCATCGTGACCAGCGTCAACAACGTGGCGGGCGAACTCTCCGACGGCGACGAGACGAACGGCGAGGCCGACGTTCTGATGCTGGTCATCCACGAAGGCGCGGCGACGTCGACCGCGGATGTGACGGATCAGTCGACCGCGTTCGGCAAGATCGTGATGGGCACCGGCCCGAACCTCGACGCGATCGTGTCGGGCCACACCCACGTGGCCTACTCCTACAACGTGCC